>NZ_JAZDRK010000007.1:0-176473 GCF_047501505.1 Rhodopseudomonas sp. G2_2311 | reverse complement strand
GTTCAAGGCCGAAGCCTACATCCTGACCAAGGAAGAGGGCGGCCGCCACACCCCGTTCTTCACCAACTACCGTCCGCAGTTCTACTTCCGCACCACCGACGTGACCGGTGTGGTGCACCTGCCGGAAGGCACCGAGATGGTGATGCCGGGCGACAACATCGCGATGGAAGTGCACCTGATCGTGCCGATCGCGATGGAAGAAAAGCTGCGCTTCGCCATCCGCGAAGGCGGCCGCACGGTGGGCGCCGGCGTCGTCGCCGCGATCATCGAGTAAGCGGGGAATAGCGAATAGAGGGCGGCGGACGGATGTCCGTCCGCTGCTCACTACTCACCATTCGCGACACGAAAGAAAGAATACGGCAATGAACGGCCAGAATATTCGCATTCGCCTCAAGGCGTTCGACCATCGGATTCTCGATACGTCGACCCGTGAGATCGTCAACACCGCGAAGCGAACCGGTGCGCAGGTGCGTGGGCCGATCCCGCTGCCGACCCGGATCGAGAAGTTCACCGTCAACCGTTCGCCGCACGTCGACAAGAAGAGCCGCGAGCAGTTCGAGATGCGCACTCACAAGCGCCTGCTCGACATCGTCGACCCGACCCCGCAGACCGTCGATGCTCTGATGAAGCTCGACCTGGCCGCCGGCGTCGACGTCGAAATCAAGCTCTGAGATTGTAACGTCCGGTTATCGAACGGACAGAAAGAACAGGAAGCACGCCGATGCGCTCCGGAGTGATCGCACAGAAGGTCGGGATGACGCGGGTCTTTACAGAGGCCGGCGAGCATATCCCTGTGACCGTGCTGAAGCTTGGCAATTGCCAGGTGTTGGGCCACCGCACCACTGAGAAGAATGGCTACGTGGCGCTGCAAGTCGGTTCCGGCTCGCGCAAGACCGTGTATATGCCGAAGGCCGAGCGCGGCCAGTTCGCCGCCGCCAAGGTCGAGCCGAAGCGTAAGGTCGAGGAGTTCCGCGTTTCCGAGGATTCGCTGCTCCCGGTCGGCGCCGAGATCCAGGCCGATCACTTCGTCGTCGGCCAGTTCGTCGACGTCACCGGCACTTCGACCGGTAAGGGCTTCGCCGGCGGTATGAAGCGCTGGAACTTCGGCGGTCTGCGCGCCACCCACGGCGTGTCGGTGTCGCACCGCTCGATCGGTTCGACCGGTGGTCGTCAGGACCCCGGCAAGACCTTCAAGAACAAGAAGATGCCGGGCCATATGGGCGTCGATCGCGTCACCACGCTCAACCTGCGGGTGGTGCAGACCGATGTCGAGCGCGGGCTGATCCTGGTCGAGGGCGCTGTGCCCGGCACCAAGGGTGGCTGGATCCGCGTGCGTGACGCGGTGAAGAAGGCGCTGCCGGCGGATGCGCCGAAGCCGGGCAAGTTCCGGCTCGCCAATGGCGATGCGGCCGCGGAAGCGCCGGCCGCCGAGCAGGAAGGTGCGTGAGATGGAACTGAAAGTCACCACCCTCGAGGGTAAGGAAGCCGGTTCGGTCCAGCTCTCCGACGAGATCTTCGGTCTGGAGCCGCGCACCGACATCATTCAGCGTTGTGTGATCTGGCAGCTCGCGAAGCGGCAGGCCGGCACCCACAAGGCGAAGGGCCGCGCCGAAGTCTGGCGCACCGGCAAGAAGATGTACAAGCAGAAGGGCACCGGCGGTGCTCGTCACGGTTCGCAGCGGGTTCCGCAGTTCCGTGGCGGCGGTCGCGCCTTCGGCCCGGTGGTGCGTTCGCACGCCATCGACCTGCCGAAGAAGGTGCGTATCCTGGCGCTGCGTCATGCTCTGTCGGCGAAGGCCAAGGGCGGCGGTCTGATCGTGCTCGACAAGGCCGAGCTCGAAGCCGCCAAGACCAAGACGCTGGTCGGTCACTTCTCGGGCCTCGGCCTCGAGAGCGCGCTGATCATCGACGGTGCCGAGGTGAACAACGGTTTCGCCGCGGCGGCCCGCAACATCCCGAACATCGACGTGCTGCCGGTTCAGGGCATCAACGTCTATGACATTCTGCGCCGCAAGAAGCTGGTGCTGACCAAGGCGGCGGTCGATGCGTTGGAGGCGCGCTTCAAATGAAATCCATCGATCCGCGCCATTACGACGTGATCGTTGCGCCGGTCGTGACTGAAAAGTCCACGATGGCGTCCGAACACAACAAGGTCGTGTTCAAGGTGCAGGGCGGCGCGACCAAGCCGCAAATCAAAGAAGCCGTCGAAAAGCTGTTCGACGTCAAGGTGAAGAGCGTGAACACGCTGGTGCGCAAGGGCAAGACCAAGGCCTTCCGCGGCACCTTCGGCACGCAGTCGGACGTCAAGCGTGCGGTCGTGACCTTGGAAGAGGGCCACCGCATCGACGTCACCACCGGACTGTGAGGCGGGACCGACCATGGCATTGAAGACCTTTAATCCCACGACGCCGGGCCAGCGCCAGCTGGTGATGGTTGATCGTTCGGCGCTGTACAAGGGCAAGCCGGTCAAGCGGCTGACCGAAGGCAAGAACTCGAACGGCGGTCGTAACAACACCGGCCGCATCACCGTTCGGTTCCGCGGTGGCGGTCACAAGCAGACCTACCGCATCGTCGATTTCAAGCGCACCAAGGTCGACGTTCCGGCCAAGGTCGAGCGTCTGGAATACGATCCGAACCGCACCGCCTTCATCGCGCTGATCAAGTACGAAGACGGTGAGCAGGCCTACATCCTGGCGCCGCAGCGTCTGGCGGTCGGTGACACCGTGATTGCGGGCGCCTATGTCGACGTGAAGCCGGGCAACGTCATGCCGCTGGGCAACATGCCGATCGGCACCATCGTGCACAACGTCGAGCTGAAGATCGGCAAGGGCGGCCAGCTGGCGCGTTCGGCCGGTACCTATGCTCAGATCGTCGGTCGCGACCACGACTACGTGATCCTGCGCATGAACTCGGGCGAACAGCGCCTGGTTCACGGCCGCTGCATCGCGGCGATCGGTGCGGTGTCCAACCCGGACCACATGAACATCTCGATCGGCAAGGCCGGTCGTAAGCGCTGGCTCGGCCGTCGCCCGCATAACCGCGGCGTCGTCATGAACCCGATCGACCACCCGCACGGCGGCGGTGAAGGCCGCACCTCGGGCGGCCGTCACCCGGTCACCCCGTGGGGCAAGCCGACCAAGGGTAAGAAGACCCGTTCGAACAAGTCGACCGACAAGTTCATCCTCATCAGCCGCCACAAGCGGAAGAAGAAGTAAGGAAGCCGGACATGGTTCGCTCAGTCTGGAAGGGCCCGTTCGTCGAGGCCTCGCTGCTGAAGAAGGCCGATGCCGCGCGTGCGTCGGGCCGTCACGACGTAATCAAGATCTGGAGCCGTCGCTCGACCATCCTGCCGCAGTTCGTCGGCCTGACCTTCGGCGTCTACAACGGCCAGAAGCACGTCCCGGTGTCGGTGAACGAGGAAATGGTGGGTCACAAGTTCGGCGAGTTCTCGCCGACCCGCACTTTCCACGGCCACGCCGGCGACAAGAAGTCGAAGAAGGGTTGAGGACGAGACGATGAGCAAACCCAAGCGCGAACGTAGCCTGCCTGATAACGAGGCGAAGGCTGTCGCCAGGATGCTTCGCGTCTCTCCGCAGAAGCTCAACCTGGTCGCCCAACTGATCCGCGGCCGCAAGGCGTCGGCGGCTCTCGCCGAACTCGCGTTTTCGCGCAAGCGGATCGCAGTCGATGTTAAGAAGTGCCTCGAATCGGCTATCGCCAACGCCGAGAACAATCACGACCTCGACGTCGATGCGCTGGTCGTCTCCGAGGCCCACGTCGGCAAGGGCATCGTGATGAAGCGTTTCACCCCGCGCGGCCGTGGTCGCTCGGGCCGTATTTTCAAACCCTTCGCGCAGCTGACGATCGTCGTTCGTCAGGTCGAAGAAGCAAGCGCTTAAGCGAAGGCGCGGGAGACTTTCGATGGGTCAAAAGATCAATCCGATCGGGCTGCGGCTGGGTATCAACCGGACGTGGGATTCCCGTTGGTTCGCCGGCAAGAACGAGTACGGCAAGCTGCTGCACGAGGACGTCAAGATCCGCGAGATCCTGCACAAGGAACTGAAGCAGGCGGCGGTCGCGCGTATCGTGATCGAGCGCCCGCACAAGAAGTGCCGCGTGACGATCCACTCGGCGCGTCCCGGCGTGGTGATCGGCAAGAAGGGCGCCGACATCGACAAGCTGCGTAAGAAGGTTGCCGACATCACCTCTTCGGACGTGGTGATCAACATCGTCGAAATCCGCAAGCCCGAGCTCGACGCGACCCTGGTCGCCGAGTCGATCGCGCAGCAGCTCGAGCGCCGCGTTGCGTTCCGCCGCGCGATGAAGCGGGCGGTGCAGTCGGCGATGCGTCTCGGCGCCGAAGGCATCCGGATCAACTGCTCGGGCCGCCTCGGCGGCGCCGAAATCGCCCGTATGGAGTGGTACCGCGAAGGCCGCGTGCCGCTGCACACCCTGCGCGCCGACATCGACTACGGCGTTGCGACCGCGTTCACGACCTTCGGCACCTGCGGCGTCAAGGTCTGGATCTTCAAGGGTGAGATCCTCGAGCACGATCCGATGGCCCAGGACAAGCGCATGGCCGAAGGCGATGGTGGCGGTTCGTCCCGTCCGCGCCGCGACGCCGCCTGATCGCGCAGAATTCGAATTGAGGGCGTAAAGCCATGATGCAACCAAAGAGAACCAAGTTCCGTAAGGCGCACAAGGGCCGCATTCACGGCGTTGCGTCCTCGGGCGCGACCCTGGCTTTCGGCCAGTTCGGCCTGAAGGCGATGGAGCCGGAGCGGATCACCGCGCGTCAGATCGAAGCCGCCCGTCGTGCGCTGACCCGTCACATGAAGCGTGCCGGCCGCGTCTGGATCCGCGTGTTCCCCGATCTTCCGGTGTCGAAGAAGCCGGCCGAAGTCCGCATGGGCTCCGGCAAGGGTTCGCCGGAATTGTGGGTCGCGCGCGTCAAGCCGGGCCGGGTGATGTTCGAGATCGACGGCGTCAACCAGCAGATCGCTCGGGAGGCGCTGACCCTGGCCGCCGCCAAGCTGCCGATCAAGACGCGCTTCGTCGCGCGTATCGCGGAGTAATCCTCATGGCTGAGATGAAGACTGCCGACATCCGTGCGATGAGCGAAGACCAGATGGACGACGCGATTCTGTCGCTCAAGAAGGAACGCTTCAACCTGCGCTTCCAGCGCGCCACCGGTCAGCTCGAGAACACCTCTCGGCTGCGCGAGGCTCGCCGCGACATCGCTCGCATCAAGACCATCGCCGCGCAGAAGCGCGCCGGCAAGACGAAGTAAGGACCTTTAGACATGCCGAAGAGGACCCTGCAGGGCGTGGTCGTCAGCGACAAGCAAGAAAAGACGATCGTGGTGCGCGTCGACCGCCGCTTCACTCACCCGATCTACAAGAAGACCATCCGGCGCTCGAAGAACTACCACGCGCACGACGAGAACAACCAGTTCAAGCCGGGCGACATGGTGTGGATCGAAGAGAGCAAGCCGATCTCCAAGTTGAAGCGCTGGACCGTCGTCCGGGGCGAACCGAAGAAGACCGCCTAAGCGCGCATTTGCGCATCAGTTTAGCGCGCGAATAGCGCAGCAGAGAGAGGACGAGGTGCATCAATGATTCAGATGCAGACCAACCTCGACGTGGCCGACAATTCAGGCGCACGCCGTGTCATGTGCATCAAGGTGATTGGGGGATCCAAGCGCCGGTATGCGACCGTGGGTGACGTCATTGTGGTCTCGATCAAGGAAGCGATTCCGCGGGGCAAGGTGAAGAAGGGCGACGTGATGAAGGCCGTGGTGGTCCGTGTCCGCAAGGACATCCGCCGCGCCGACGGCTCCGTCATCCGTTTCGACCGCAACGCCGCCGTTCTGATCAACAATCAGTCCGAGCCGATCGGCACCCGTATCTTTGGGCCGGTGCCGCGCGAGCTGCGTGCGAAGAACCACATGAAGATCATTTCGCTGGCGCCGGAGGTGCTGTGATGGCCGCCAAGATCCGTAAGGGTGACAAGGTGATCGTGCTGAGCGGTCGCGACAAGGGCCGCACCGGCGAGGTGTTTGAAGTCCGTCCGGACGCCGGCAAGGCGCTGGTTCGCGGCATCAACGTGGTCAAGCGTCACCAGAAGCAGACCCAGACCCAGGAAGGCGGCATCATCTCGAAAGAGGCGCCGATCGACCTGTCGAACATCGCGATCGTCGGCAAGGACGGCAAGCCGACCCGCGTCGGATTCAAGATTCTCGCGGACGGCAAGAAGGTCCGCGTTGCCAAGCGTTCGGGAGCAGAGATCGATGGCTGAGACCGCTTACGTTCCGCGGCTGCGCACGGAATACGACCGCCACATCCGCACCCAGCTGACTGAGAAGTTCGGCTACGCCAACGTCATGCAGGTTCCGAAGCTCGACAAGGTCGTGCTGAACATGGGCGTGGGCGAGGCGGTGAACGACCGCAAGAAGGCCGAGCAGGCGGCAGCGGATCTGTCGCTGATCGCCGGTCAGAAGGCCGTCATCACCTATTCGCGCGTCGCGATTTCGACCTTCAAGCTGCGCGAAAACCAGCCGATCGGCTGCAAGGTGACGCTGCGCCAGGCGCGGATGTACGAGTTCATCGACCGCCTGATCACGGTCGCGCTGCCGCGCGTCCGCGACTTCCGCGGGCTGAACCCGAAGAGCTTCGACGGCCGCGGCAACTATTCGCTCGGCATCAAGGAGCACATCATTTTCCCCGAAATCGACTTCGACAAGACCGGCGAGTCGTGGGGCATGGACATCACGGTGTGCACCACCGCGCGGACCGACGACGAGGCGCGTGCGCTACTCACCGCTTTCAATTTCCCGTTCCGGCAGTGAGACGCTGAAAAGCCTCTCAAACGCGGAAACCCAGGAGCCTGATATGGCAAAGAAGAGTGCGATCGAGAAGAACAACCGCCGGAAGAAGATGACCAAGAACGCTGCGCCGAAGCGCGCGCGTCTGAAGGCCATCATCGCCGACAAGTCGAAGCCGATGGAAGAGCGCTTCGCGGCCACGCTGAAGCTCGCCGAGATGCCGCGCAACTCGTCGGCGACTCGCATCCGTAACCGCTGCGACCTCACCGGCCGTCCGCGTTCGGTCTATCGTCTCAACAAGCTCAGCCGTATCGCGATCCGCGATCTCGGTTCGCGCGGCCTGGTTCCGGGCCTCGTGAAGTCGAGCTGGTAAGGGGAGGGTCGTCAGATGTCTACGCACGATCCGATCAGCGATCTCATCACCCGCATCCGCAACGCGCAGATGCGGTCCAAGTCCAAGGTTTCGACCCCGGGCTCCAAGATGCGCGCCAACGTTCTCGATGTGCTGAAGTCCGAGGGCTACATCCGCGGCTACGCCACCGTCGAGCATCCGTCGGGCCGCAGCGAGCTCGAGATCGAGCTGAAGTATTTCGACGGCGAGCCGGTGATCCGCGAAATCGAGCGCGTGTCGCGCCCGGGCCGTCGGGTCTACGCCTCGGTGAAGAACTTGCCGCGCGTCAACAACGGCCTCGGCATCTCGGTGCTGTCGACCCCGAAGGGGATCATGGCCGATCACGACGCCCGCGACGCCAATGTCGGCGGCGAGGTTCTGTTCACGGTGTTCTAATCGAAAGCGCGAACGGCCGGACGGTCCGGCCCGGGCGCGCGAAAGAGCGGAAATTGGCGCATCGTCCCGGGCGGGAATTCGCCGGATGATGCAGGGTTAAGAAGGATCGACCATGTCACGCGTTGGCAAGAAGCCCGTCACGGTCCCGTCTGGGGTGACGGCGACCGTCGAGGGACAGACCGTCAAGATGAAGGGGCCGAAGGGCCAGCTTCAGTTCGTCGTGCACGACGACGTCGACGTGAAGTTCGAGGACGGTGCGGTCAGGGTGGCGCCGCGGCACGAGACCAATCGTGCCCGTGCGCTGTACGGGACGGCTCGCGCTCAGATCGCGAATCTGGTGGAAGGCGTCACCAAGGGCTTCGAGAAGAAGCTCGAGATCACCGGCGTCGGCTATCGCGCGGCGATGCAGGGCAAGAAGCTGCAGCTCGCGCTCGGCTACAGCCACGACGTGCTGTACGACATCCCGGAAGGCATCACCATCACGGTGCCGAAGCCGACCGAGATCAACGTCGCCGGCATCGACTCTCAGAAGGTCGGTCAGGTCGCCGCCGAGATCCGCGACTACCGTCCGCCGGAGCCGTATAAGGGTAAGGGCGTGCGTTACGCCGACGAATTCATCTTCCGCAAGGAAGGCAAGAAGAAGTAACGGAGCCGGTCATGTCGAAGATGAAGGTTACGAATGCCCGGCGCACCAACCGGGTCCGGACTGCGCTGCGGCGCACCGCCAACGGCCGTCCGCGGCTGTCGGTGTTCCGCTCGTCCAAGCACATCTATGCCCAGGTGATCGACGACGCCAAGGGCGAGACGCTCGCTTCGGCCTCGTCGCTGGAGAAGACGATGCGCGAGGCCGGCAACACCGGCGCGAACATCGACGCCGCCAAGGCCGTCGGCAAGCTGGTTGCCGAGCGTGCGGTGGAGAAGGGCGTCAAGGAAGTCGTGTTCGACCGCGGCGGCTATCTGTATCACGGGCGCGTCAAGGCCCTGGCAGATGCGGCCCGCGAGAGCGGCCTGAGCTTCTAAATTTCGGTTTGAACGGATACCAGGATCGGGGCGCGAGCCTCGCAAGGATTGGAACACACCATGGCAGCTGAACGCGAACGCGGCGGACGCGAACGGAGCAGGGAGCGCGAGGAGCGCGACAGCGAGTTCGTCGACAAGCTCGTCCACATCAACCGTGTGGCGAAGGTGGTGAAGGGCGGCAAGCGCTTCGGCTTCGCTGCGCTGGTCGTGGTCGGCGATCAGAAGGGCCGGGTCGGCTTTGGCCACGGCAAGGCGCGCGAAGTGCCGGAAGCGATCCGCAAGGCCACCGAGTCGGCGAAGCGCAACCTGACCCGCGTCGCGCTGCGCGAGGGCCGCACCCTGCATCACGACATCGCGGGCCGTCACGGCGCTGGCCGCGTCTATCTCCGCGCCGCCCCGGCCGGTACCGGCATCATCGCCGGCGGTCCGATGCGTGCGGTGTTCGAGACCCTCGGCATCGCCGACGTGGTCGCGAAGTCGGTCGGTTCGTCGAACCCCTACAACATGGTTCGCGCCACCTTCGACGCGCTGAAGCACCTCGACTCGCCGCGTTCGGTTGCCGCGCGCCGCAACATCAAGGTTTCCACTCTGCAGGCCCGCCGCGTCGGCGGCGATGCCGAAGTGGTGGCCGAATAACAGCGTGATCGAGGGCGATCACGCGGTCTTCTGACAAGACGCGATCGGAGTGAACGAGATGGCCAAGGCCGCAAACATGATCAAGGTCGAGCAGATCGGCAGCCCGATTCGGCGCCATCACTCGCAGCGCGAGACGCTGATCGGCCTGAAGCTGAACAAGATCGGCCGCGTCGCCGAACTGCAGGACACCCCTGAAGTTCGCGGCATGATCGGCAAGGTGCAACACCTCGTCCGCGTCGTCGACGAGAAGTAAGGAGACAGGGCGATGAAGCTCAGCGAGATCGCCGACAACGTCGGTTCGCGCAAGAAGCGCATGCGGATCGGCCGCGGCATCGGTTCGGGCAAGGGCAAGACCGGCGGCCGTGGCGGCAAGGGCCAGACCGCGCGTTCGGGCGTGCGCATCAAGGGCTTCGAAGGCGGTCAGATGCCGCTGCATCGTCGCCTGCCGAAGCGTGGCTTCAACAACATCTTCGCGCTCGAGTTCGCCGAAGTGAATCTCGACCGCCTCCAGGAGGCCGTCGATGCCAAGGCGATCGACGCCGGCAAGGTGGTCGATGCCGCGGCGCTGGTCGAGGCGGGCGTTCTGCGCCGCGCCAAGGACGGCGTTCGTCTGCTCGGCCGCGGTGAGCTCACCGCGAAGCTGAACATCGAAGTGCACGGTGCGACCAAGTCGGCGATCGCCGCGGTCGAAAAGGCCGGCGGTTCGGTGAAGATCCTCGCCCCGAAGGCGGAAGAAGGCGAGGCGGCGTAATATCCCTGTCAGCGCCCGCTGTTAAAGCGGGCGCCCGGCTTCGCCGGTACGGTGGATTTTTCGACACGCGCGCACCAAATTGAGGCCCGGCGCCGACCCGACCGCCGCATCCGGCGGCGGATCGGGACGAGCAGCGCGGGAGAAAGCCGGATATGGTCTCAGCAGCTGAACAACTAGCGGCAAACCTCAACTTTTCGGCGCTTGGTAAAGCCGAAGAGCTGAAGAAGCGGATCTGGTTCACGCTCGGCGCGCTGCTGGTGTACCGCTTCGGCACCTACATCCCGCTGCCGGGAATCGATCCGAACGTGTGGGAGCAGGTGTTCCGCCAGCAGGCTGGCGGCATCCTCGGCATGTTCAACATGTTCGCCGGCGGCGGCATCCACCGCATGGCGATCTTCGCGCTCAACATCATGCCGTACATCTCGGCATCGATCATCGTGCAGCTGCTGACCACCGTGTCGCCGCAGCTCGAAGCGCTGAAGAAGGAAGGCGAGAGCGGCCGTAAGACGCTCAATCAATATACCCGCTACCTCACCGTGATCCTGGCGCTGTTTCAGTCCTACGGCATCGCCGTCGGCCTCGAAGGCGCGGGTAATGTGGTGTCTGACCCGGGCATGTTCTTCCGGCTGTCGACCACGATCACGCTGACCGGCGGCACCATGTTCCTGATGTGGCTGGGTGAGCAGATCACCTCGCGCGGCATCGGCAACGGCATTTCGCTGATCATTCTTGCCGGTATCGTCGCCGAGCTGCCTTCGGCGCTCGCCAATATGCTCGAGCTCGGCCGTCAGGGCGCGCTGTCGACCGGCCTGATCCTGGTCGTGCTGGTGATGGCCGTCGTCGTGATCGCCTTCATCGTGTTCATGGAGCGGGCGCAGCGACGGCTGCTGATCCAGTATCCGAAGCGCCAGGTCGGCAATAAGATGTTCGAGGGCCAGTCCTCGCATCTGCCGCTGAAGCTCAACACCTCGGGCGTGATTCCGCCGATCTTCGCGTCGTCGCTGCTGCTGCTGCCGACCACGATCGCGAACTTCAACGCCGGCAGCGGGCCGGAGTGGTTCCAGTGGATCGTGACCCAGTTCGGTCACGGCCGGCCGCTGTTCCTGCTGTTCTACATCGGCATGATCGTGTTCTTCGCGTTCTTCTACACCGCGATCGTGTTCAACCCGACCGAGACCGCGGACAATCTGAAGAAGCACGGCGGCTTCATCCCGGGCATCCGGCCGGGCGAGCGCACCGCCGAGTACATCGACTACGTGCTGTCGCGCATCACCGTGGTCGGTGCGATCTACCTGGCGATCGTCTGCTTGATCCCGGAGATCATGATTTCCTACGCCTCGGTCCCGTTCTATTTCGGCGGAACTTCGCTTCTGATCGTCGTCAGCGTGACGATGGATACGGTGGCGCAGGTGCAAGGCTATCTGCTGGCTCACCAGTATGAAGGCCTGATCAAGAAGTCGAAGTTGCGGGGGCGCAAGAAATGAGACTGATCCTCCTCGGACCGCCAGGCGCGGGCAAGGGCACGCAGGCGGGCCGACTGGTCGAGCGGCACGGCATCGTGCAGCTCTCCACCGGCGACATGCTGCGCGCCGCGGTCGCGGCCGGCACGCCGATCGGCCTCAAGGCCAAGGACATCATGGCGGCCGGCGGTCTGGTGCCGGACGAGGTGGTGATCGGGATCATCTCCGACCGAATCGATCAGGACGACGCCGCGCAGGGTTTCATCCTCGACGGCTTCCCGCGCACCGTGCCGCAGGCCGAGGCGCTCGACCGTCTGCTCAAGGACAAGGGCTTCGATCTCGACGCCGTGGTCGAGCTCAGGGTCAATGAGGGCGCGCTGCTCGACCGGGTCGAGACCCGCGTCGCCGAGATGCGCGCCCGCGGCGAGGAGCCGCGCCCCGACGACAACGCCGAAGCGCTGGCCAAGCGTCTGTCCGCCTACCGGGCGCAGACCGAGCCGCTGGTCGACTACTACTCCGAGAAGCGCAAGCTGCTGACCGTCGACGGCATGATGACGATCGACGAAGTCACCCGCGAGATCGGCCGAGTGCTCGAGGCTGTCCGTGCTGCGGATGCCAAGAAGGGGATCAAGGCCTCCCGCGCCAAGCGCACGGTCAAGACCGGCGCCAAAAAGGCTGCGACCAAGGCCAAGGGGGCCAAGGCTGCAACCAAGGCCAAGGCCCCGAAGAAGGCCGTGGCGAAGCCCGCCGCCAAGTCGGGCGCGAAGGCCGATTCGGCCAAGAAGGCTTCAGCCAAGAAGTCTGCGGCCAAACAGACGGTTGGCAAGAAGGCTTCAGGCAAGTCCGCCGTTGCCAAGAAGGCCGCCGGCAAGCCGGCCGCTTCCAAGGCAGGCAAGGCTGCGGTCGGCAAGACCGCGAAGGCCGGTCTGAAGAAGGCGGCCAAAGCTGTTGCAAAGGCTGGCAAAAAGGCCGCCAAAGCAGTCGTGAAGGCCGCCAAGGGTGCGGCCAAATCGGCAGCCGGTAAGAAGGCGGCTGGCAAGAAGGCGACCCAAAAGGCCGCCGCGACCTCGAAGGCCAAGGCGGTTGCCAAGGCCCCGGCGCGCGGCAACAAGAAGGCCAAAAAGGTCACGAAGAAGCGAGCTTGAATTGGGATTCGGTTGACGAAGCGAAACTGAATCCTTTAATAAGGCCCGATATCCCGTCGGATAGGTTTCAGACGATGCCGGGCCCCAAAACTGAGCGAGGGGTCGGCGTCGTGTTCGCGTTTGTGAACGCCGCCCGAGAGAGCAAGGAATTGACCGGCTTAGGCCGGTGACAGGAGAGAAGTCTGTGGCCCGTATAGCCGGCGTGAATATCCCGACCAACAAGCGCGTCCTGATCGCGCTTCAGTACATCCATGGCATCGGTCAGAAGAACGCGGCCGACATCCTGGAGAAGGTGAAGATCCCGCTCGATCGTCGCGTCAATCAGCTCAGCGACGCCGAGGTGCTGCAGATCCGCGAAGTGATCGACCGCGACTATCTGGTCGAGGGTGACCTTCGCCGTGAGACCGGCATGAACATCAAGCGTCTGATGGACCTCGGCTGCTATCGCGGCCTGCGTCATCGTCGCGGCCTGCCGGTGCGCGGTCAGCGCACCCACACCAACGCCCGCACCCGCAAGGGTCCGGCGAAGGCGATCGCGGGCAAGAAGAAGTAAGTTTGCGAGTTGCGAATGGCGAATGGCGAGTAGGGGACTTCCCCTATTCGCCACTCGTTGTTCGCCATTCGCCGTTTCGGTGGAGCCGCTGGCGTTACGGCGGCGTTGAGATCACGTAGAAAGGTAGACTATGGCCAAGGACGCCACCCGCATTCGCCGTCGCGAGCGCAAGAACATCGCCTCCGGCATCGCGCATGTGAATTCGTCGTTCAACAACACGACCATCACCATCACCGACGCGCAGGGCAATGCGATTGCCTGGTCCTCGGCCGGCACGATGGGTTTCAAGGGCTCGCGCAAGTCGACCCCGTACGCTGCGCAGGTCGCGGCCGAGGACGTCGCCAAGAAGGCGCAGGAGCACGGCATGCGCACCCTCGAAGTCGAGGTGGCGGGCCCCGGTTCGGGCCGTGAGTCGGCGCTGCGCGCGCTGCAGGCGGCGGGTTTTACGGTGACCTCGATCCGCGACGTCACCACCATCCCGCACAACGGTTGCCGTCCGCGTAAGCGTCGTCGCGTCTGAGTTTTGTTCGCCGGCGGTGTTCACCCCGCCGGCGATTCCATTCGTTGTTTCCCGCGGATTGATCCGCAGTTTCCAATGCTAGCAGCGATGCGCCGGGGCCCCGGCTCGATCGCCTGGCCAGGAAGGTGACACAGTGACGATCCAGAAAAATTGGCAGGAATTGATTCGGCCGAACAAGCTCCAGGTCACCCCCGGGAGCGATGCCACCCGGTTCGCGACGCTGGTCGCCGAACCGCTCGAGCGCGGCTTCGGCCAGACGCTCGGCAACGCGCTGCGTCGCGTGCTGCTGTCGTCGCTGCAGGGCGCGGCGGTGCAGTCGGTCCACATCGACGGCGTGCTGCACGAGTTCTCCTCGATCGCCGGCGTGCGCGAAGACGTCACCGACATCGTGCTGAACATCAAGGACATCTCGCTGAAGATGCAGGGCGAAGGCCCGAAGCGGATGGTCGTGAAGAAGCAGGGTCCGGGCGTCGTCACCGCTGGTGACATCCAGACCGTCGGCGACATCGTCGTGCTGAACCCCGACCTGCAGCTCTGCACGCTGGACGACGGCGCCGAGATCCGCATGGAGTTCACCGTCAACACCGGCAAGGGCTACGTCGCCGCCGAGCGCAACCGTCCCGAGGACGCGCCGATCGGCCTGATCCCGGTCGACAGCCTGTACTCGCCGGTCCGCAAGGTGTCGTACAAGGTCGAGAACACCCGCGAGGGCCAGATCCTCGACTACGACAAGCTCACCATGACGGTCGAGACCAACGGCGCGATCTCGCCGGAAGACGCGGTGGCGTTCGCCGCCCGCATCCTGCAGGATCAGCTCAACGTCTTCGTCAACTTCGAAGAGCCGCGCAAGGAAGTCACTCAGGAGATCATTCCGGATCTCGCCTTCAACCCGGCCTTCCTCAAGAAGGTGGACGAGCTCGAGCTGTCGGTGCGTTCGGCGAACTGCCTGAAGAACGACAACATCGTCTACATCGGCGACCTGGTGCAGAAGTCGGAAGCGGAAATGCTCCGCACCCCGAACTTCGGCCGCAAGTCGCTGAACGAGATCAAGGAAGTGCTGGCGCAGATGGGCCTGCATCTCGGCATGGAAGTGCCGGGCTGGCCGCCGGAGAACATCGACGAGCTCGCCAAGCGCTTCGAAGATCACTACTAAGCAACTCGGCCTCATGGTTCGCCATGAGGCCTCTTCCTCGGCCTGCAGGAGCGGCGCTGCCGCTCTCGAAGGGTGAGGCTCCACCAGGGCGAACGCAGGTAGCCCGCCTGCAACTCCGACGAACCGTCGGGTATCATCGAGTGAAGGACTGACAACATGAAGCACGGCAAGGTTCATCGGAAGCTCAACCGCACGGCCGAACACCGCAAGGCGATGTTCGCCAACATGTGCGCCGCTCTGATCAAGCACGAGCAGATCGTCACCACGCTGCCGAAGGCCAAGGAGCTGCGGCCGATCGTCGAGAAGCTGGTCACCCTCGGCAAGAAGGGCGGCCTCGACAAGCGCCGCCAGGCGATCGCCGAAATGCGCGACATCGAGCAGGTCAAGAAGCTGTTCGACGTGCTGGCGCCGCGCTACGCGGACCGCAACGGCGGCTACACCCGCATCATCAAGGCCGGCTTCCGCTACGGCGACAATGCCGCGATGGCGGTGATCGAATTCGTCGACCGCGACGAAGACGCCAAGGGCAAGGATTCGGGCCCGACGCAGGACAGCGGCGAAGCCGAAGCGGCGTAAGCGGCTTCCTTCCAGTCTGAGTTTTCAAAAGGCGGTGCCGCAAGGCGCCGCCTTTTTCGTTGCGGCATAAGCGACGTCCTCTCGTTCGTCATTCCGGGGCGCGAGCGCAGCTCGCGAGCCCGGAATCCATACTCCCAGCCTTGCGTTCGCGCTCGATGCGGCAACGCTGAGAGATACGGATGCTCAGTGGTTATGGATTCCGGGCTCGCGCGCCGCGCGCCCCGGAATGACAAACGGAAGGTTGATCAGCTCGGTCTTGCATGACGATTGCAACGGCGTGATCGTTACTTAGCTGCGTGCATAGCAACGCAACAGGAGCACTCCATGCACATCGATCTTTCCGGCAAGACCGCGCTCGTCACCGGCTCGACCGCCGGTATCGGCCACGCCATCGCCAAGGGCCTCGCGGCGACCGGCGCTAACGTGGTGATCAACGGCCGCGGCCAGGCCAAGGTCGATGCGGCGGTCGCCGCGGTTTCCAAGGTCGCCAAGGGCGGCAAGATCACCGGCGTTGCGGCCGATGTCTCGACCGCGGACGGCTGCGCCAAACTGGTCGCCGCCCAGCCCGACGTCGATATCCTGATCAACAACACCGGCATCTTCGAGCCGAAGCCGTTCTTCGATATCCCGGACGAAGACTGGCAGCGCTTCTTCGACGTCAACGTGATGAGCGGCGTGCGGCTGTCGCGCGCCTATATGCCCGCGATGCTGAAACGCAACTGGGGCCGCATCGTCTTCATCGCCTCGGAGTCTGCACTGATGATTCCAAAGGAGATGATCCACTACGGCATGACCAAGACCGCGCAGCTTTCGGTCTCGCGCGGCCTCGCCGAACTCACCCGCGGCACCGCGGTGACGGTGAATGCGGTGATGCCTGGGCCGACGATGAGCGAAGGCGTGCAGACCTTCGTGGCCGATCTTGCCAAGCAGAATGGCCAGTCGGAGAGCGAAGCCGCCGCAAACTTCATCAAGCAGCATCGCCCCGGCTCACTGATCCAGCGCTTCGCTACCGTCGAAGAGATCGCCAACATGGTGGTCTATGTCAGCTCGAAGGAAGCCGCCGCCACCAACGGCGCCGCACTGCGGGCCGAAGGCGGCCTGCTGCAGACGATCGCGTAGTTGGTTCTCGAGTCACTGCCCGCGGCAGCCCTCACCCCAACCCTCTCCCGCAAGCGGGAGAGGGAGCTCGCCGCATTCGGAGCGGATGAAATGATCCCGTCACAATTTCCGAACTAACAGCAATCCTACGCCGCGTTCATCCGCAGCCCCGCCACGTCGGCAGCGTGCTCCCTCTCCCGCTTGCGGGAGAGGGGTGGGGTGAGGGCGACGCGGGCACGGCGCTCGTTGAAGAGCGCCTAACCCCACCCCTCCAGCACGATCTTCCCGATCGACGTGCCGCTCTCCAGCAGGGCATGCGCGCGTTTCAGGTTGGCGGCGGTGATGGTGCCGAAGGTTTGCTGATGAGTCGTCCGCAGCACGCCGGTGTCGATCAGGCCGGCGACCTCGTCGAGCAAATCGTGCTGCGCGATCATGTCGGCGGTCTGGTACGAGGAGCGGGCGAACATCGCTTCCCAATGCAGCGACGCCGATTTCGGCTTCAGCAGCATCGGGTTCAGTGCCGCCGGATCGTCGATCAGGCCGATCTTGCCCTGCGGCGCCAGGATATCGATCAGGCTTGCGAAGTGCCCTTCGGTGCCGGTGAGGCTGGCGATCAGCGCGACCGGCGGCAGCTTCAGCGCGTCGACCTGCGGCTTCATCGGCTTGGAGTGATCGATCACCGCGTGGGCGCCAAGGTCGAGGCACCATGCCTGCGTTTCGGGCCGCGATGCCGTGGCGATGATGGTCAGTCCGGTGAGGCGGCGCGCGAGCTGGATCAGGATCGAGCCGACGCCGCCGGCGCCGCCGACGATCAGCAGCGTGCGCGGATCGAACGCCTTGCTCGGCACCACGCCGAGCCGGTCGAACAGCAATTCCCAAGCGGTGATCGAGGTCAGCGGCAGCGCCGCGGCCTCGGCAAAGCCCAGCGTCTTCGGCTTGCGGCCGACGATGCGCTCGTCGACCAGATGCAGTTCGGCATTGGTGCCCGGCCGCTGGATCGAGCCGGCGTAAAACACCTCGTCGCCCGGCCGGAACAGCGTCACCTCGGCGCCGACCGCTTCGACCACGCCGGCTGCGTCGTAGCCGAGGATCTTGTGTTCGCCGGCGGGCGGGGCGGCGCGCTTGCGCACCTTGAAGTCGACCGGATTGACCGAGATCGCCTTCACCGCCACCCGCAGGTCGCGTGGACCCGGCTCGGGCGTGGGCAGCTCAAGATCGAGCAGCGCGTCCGGATCTTCGATCGGGAGGCTCTTGGTGTAGCCGACAGCTTTCATGGTGGGCTCCGTGCAGGGACGTTTGTCGCTGTGCAAGGTCGCCTTCACTGGCGTTTATTGCAAGTACTGTCGTTTCGGGGATATAGTCACCGATCGGATACTATTGGGCCACTCCGCATGAAACGTCGCAACTTTGCCTGTGCGCCGGGCTGCTCGGTCGAGGTGACGCTCGACCTGATCGACGGCAAGTGGAAGGGCGTCATCCTGTACCATCTGCAGGACGGCCGGCTGCGGTTCGGGGAGCTGCGCCGGCGGATGCCGGGCATCACCCAGCGGATGCTGACCAAGCAGCTGCGCGCTCTGGAAGACGACGACCTGATCACCCGCGAGGTGTTCGCCGAGGTGCCGCCGCGGGTGGAATACGCGCTGTCGGAAACCGGCGAGCGGCTGCGCCCGGTGATCGACGCGCTCAAGCGCTGGGGCGAGGAACACCGTGCCCGCCAGCAGCAGCTCGCGCCGCGCGCCGCCGAGCCGCCGTCCGAAACCGCCGAGGCTCAGCCGGCGTGAGCGCCGGCCGCTTTTCCTTCTCCTGGCTGGGCCGGCGGACTATATCTGCTGCGCCATCGATGCCCCTGTAACGGATTCCCGCATGAACCCGATCCGCACCTTCGCCGTCCTCTGTGTGTCACTCGCCCTCACCACGCCGCTCGCGGCGCAGGATCGGCGGGTGCCGTCGTCGCCGGCGGAGCTGAAGCTGTCCTACGCGCCGATCGTGCAACACGTGCAGCCGGCGGTCGTGAACGTCTATGCCGCCAAGGTGGTGCAGAACCGCAATCCGCTGCTGGAAGATCCGATCTTCCGCCGGTTCTTCGGCGTGCCCGGCCAGCCGGAGCAGATCCAGCGCTCGCTCGGCTCGGGCGTGATGGTCGACGCCTCGGGCCTGGTCGTCACCAACAACCACGTCATCGAGGGCGCCGATCAGGTCAAGGTCGCGCTCGCCGACAAGCGCGAGTTCGAAGCCGAGATCGTGCTAAAGGACAGCCGCACCGATCTGGCGGTGCTACGGCTCAAGGACACCAAGGAGAAGTTTGCCACGCTCGACTTCGCCAACTCCGACGACCTGATGGTCGGCGACGTGGTGCTGGCGATCGGCAACCCGTTCGGCGTCGGTCAGACCGTGACGCACGGCATCGTCTCGGCGCTGGCGCGGACCCAGGTCGGTATCACCGACTATCAGTTCTTCATCCAGACCGACGCGGCGATCAATCCCGGCAATTCCGGCGGCGCGCTGGTCGATGTCTCGGGCAAGCTGGTTGGGATCAACACCGCGATCTTCTCGCGCTCGGGCGGCTCGCAGGGCATCGGCTTCGCGATCCCCGCCAACATGGTGCGCGTCGTGGTCGCCTCGGCCAAGAGCGGCGGCAAGGCCGTGAAGCGGCCGTGGCTCGGCGCGCGACTGCAGGCGGTGACGCCGGAGATCGCCGAAACCCTCGGGCTGAAGCGGCCGGGCGGTGCGCTGGTCGCCAGCGTCACCAAGGGCAGCCCGGCGGAGCGGGCAGGGCTGAAGCTGTCCGACCTGATCGTGTCGATCGACGGCTTTGCGATCGATGATCCGAACGCGTTCGATTATCGCTTTGCCACCCGTCCGCTCGGCGGTGCCGCGCAGCTCGACGTGCAGCGCAGCGGCAAGGCGGTGAAGCTGTCGATCCCGCTCGAGACCGCGCCGGATTCCGGCCGCGACGAGCTGGTGATCACCTCGCGCTCGCCGTTCCAGGGCGCCAAGATCGCCAACATCTCGCCGGCGATCGCCGATGAGATGCGGCTCGATCCCAGCGTCGAAGGCGTCGTGGTCACCGAGCTTCCAGAAGACAGCACCGCGGCGAATGTCGGCTTCCAGAAGGGCGATATCATCGTCGCGGTCAACAACACCCGGATCGCCAAGACCAGCGACCTCGAACGCGTCGCCGGCCAGACGGCGCGGCTGTGGCGCATCATGCTGGTCCGCGGCGGCCAGCAGATCCAAGTCACCCTGGGCGGATGAGCCGTCACGCAGCGAGGCGTGTCCAAACCTCTCCCCGCGTGCGGGGAGAGGTCGCTCATCGAACGCAGTTCGATGAGCGGGTGAGGGGGCGTCTCCACACGGCAGAGTCTCAGCGAGTAGTAACAGCCGAGCCGCTCGGCCCCGGGGATACGCCCCCTCATCCCGACCTTCTCCCCGCGCGCGGGGAGAAGGAGCAGAGGGCCGCATGAGCCCGAAGCGCCCGCAGCAATCCGAGAACCTGTTCGCCGCCGCCGGGCTGGAGCGGGAGGCGCCGCGTCCGTTGCCGGATCGGTTGCGGCCGCGCTCGCTCGCCGACGTGGTCGGCCAGGATCACATCCTCGGCCCGGACGGCGCGCTGACGCGGATGCTACAGACCCGCACGCTTGGCTCGCTGGTGTTCTGGGGCCCGCCCGGCACCGGCAAGACCACCGTCGCGCGGCTGCTCGCCGACGCCACCGAGCTGCAGTTCGAACAGATCTCGGCGGTGTTCTCCGGCGTCGCCGATCTGAAGAAGGTGTTCGACGCTGCGCGCGCCCGCCGCGAGATGGGCCGCGGCACGTTGCTGTTCGTCGACGAGGTGCACCGCTTCAACAAGGCGCAGCAGGACTCGTTTCTGCCGGTGATGGAAGACGGCACCGTGGTGATGGTCGGCGCCACCACCGAGAACCCGTCGTTCGAACTCAACGCGGCGCTTCTGTCCCGGGCGCGCGTGCTGATTTTCAAGCCGCTCGATGCGGCCGCGATCGAGCAACTCTTCGCCAAGGCGGAAGCCGTCGAAGGCCGCAAGCTGCCGCTCGACGACGAGGCGCGGGCGGTGCTGGCGCGGATGGCCGACGGCGATGGCCGCGCCTCGCTGACGCTCGCTGAGGAAGTCTGGCGCTCGGCCCGCGAGGGCGAAGTGTTCAATGCCGCGCAGCTTCAGGAGATCCTGCAGCGCCGCGCGCCGATCTACGACAAGAGCGCCGACGGCCACTACAATCTGATCTCGGCGCTGCACAAGTCGGTGCGCGGCTCCGATCCGGATGCGGCGCTGTACTATCTGTGCCGGATGCTCGACGCCGGCGAGGACCCGCTGTTCCTGGCGCGGCGGGTGGTGCGGATGGCGGTCGAGGACGTCGGCATGGCCGATCCGCAGGCGCTGGTGATCGCCAACGCCGCCAAGGACGCTTACGATTTCCTCGGCAGCCCGGAAGGCGAGCTGGCGATCGCACAGGCGGTGATCTACGTCGCCACCGCGCCGAAATCCAACGCCGCCTACACCGCCTACAAATCGGCGATGCGGCTCGCCAAGCAGGCCGGCTCGCTGCTGCCGCCCAAGCACATCCTCAATGCTCCGACCGGACTAATGAAGAACGAAGGCTACGGCTCGGGCTATCAGTACGACCACGACACCCCGGAGGGTTTCTCCGGCCAGGACTACTTCCCGGAAACGCTCGGCCGCCAGACTTTCTACGATCCGCCCGACCGCGGCTTCGAGCGCGAGATCCGCAAGCGGTTGGACTATTGGGCCAAGCTGCGCGGCGCCAAGGGCAGTTAGTCCGCAACTTGTTCGCAGTTGCGGCGAGTTCCCCGTACTCAAATCACATTGATATCTGCGTATTAGTTGCATTCGAGCGTCGAGAGGCGGGGTGCTGGCCGCTCAGCGCACGCGAAGGCCGAATGCCGTCGTCCGCGGCCGCTTTGGCTGGCTGATCTTTCCAAACCGGAAACCAATCGGTTTGGATTGTCATGGCGCAGTCATTTTACCGCTGCGTGCAAAGCCAATGTTAAAAAGCCGCTGGTTGATTAGCTGACGTGAAGATCAGCCGCATTTCCCATCACCGATCGTTTGCCGCATGACCCGCGCCGACAGCAGCTTCAAGGCGATCGCTCTCGCCAAGGCCCAGGCCCGCACGGCGCTGCGCAATGTCCGGCTCACCTTGATCTCCAACATCGCGATCGCGCTGTCGCTGGCGGCGCTGCTGTATCGCGAGAACGGCGAGACGCCGATCCTGTGGTGGCTCGGTGTCGCGATCGCGCTGGCGCTGTTCCGCGCCTGGTGGGTGTCGCGATTGGCAACGAGCGGGGCGGTCGACACCGCGCCGTATCAGGTGCTGCGCCATTTGACGCTGCTGGCGCTCGCCAGCGGTTTGTTGTGGGGCTTCGTGCCGGCCGCCGTCGGCGTGTTCTCGGCCCAGCAGGGCCTCGACTACGTCACCTTCATCATGATCGGCGCCACCACCGGCGCGATCATTCAGGGCGCCGCCTATTCGCCCGTCGCGCTCGCCTTTGCGACGCCGGTGATGGCGGCGACGCTGTTCCGGATGATGATGTCCGGTAACAGCTCCGACTACATCATCCTGTTCGACGGCGTGTTCCTCACCTTCATGCTGTTCCGTGCCGCGATCGGCGGCGAGCGTGAGTTCACCGCCAGCCAGATGACCGCGCTGGAGGCGACCGATCTCGCCAATTCACTGGCGAGCGCCAACAACGAAGTGCTGAATTCGAACCGTGCGCTGGAGCAGATCGCGCGCGCCGATCCGCTCACCGGGCTGGCCAACCGCAGTCACTTCCGCGACGCCGCGGCGGCGGCGTGCCGCTCGGGGCAGGGCGTCGCCTTCGTGCTGTTCGACGTCGACAACTTCAAGACCATCAACGACACCCGCGGCCACGACGCCGGCGACCGCGTGATCGCCGCGGTGGCCGAACTGCTGCGCTCATCCTGTGGGCCGCACGATCTGCCGGTGCGGCTCGGCGGCGACGAGTTCATCGTGGTGCTGCAGGGCGACGACGTCGCCGCGCGGGCGCTGGCGTTGGCGCGGCGGCTGAGCGGCGCGCTGACGCGGCCGCTGCGGGTCGCGGGCCAGCCGCTGGCGATCAGTTGCTCGATCGGCATCGCGGCGCATCCGGGCGGCCCGATCGATGTCGAGGACGTGTTCTCCCGCGCCGACGCGGCGCTGTACCGCGCCAAGGACGACGGCCGCGCCTGCATCCGGCTGTTCGACGCGCGGATGCAGGAGGAATTTCTGCTGCAGCGCTGTATCGACGGCGATCTGCCGGGCGCGCTGGCCCGCGGCGAGCTGCATCTCGAATTCCAGCCGCAGGTGGTGCTCGCCACCGGACAGGTGGTCGGGTTCGAGGCGCTGCTGCGTTGGCGCCATCCGACCGCCGGGCTGATCCCGCCGCCGGACATCATCCATGCCGCGATCCGGCTGCAGCTTTCGGCGCGGCTGCTGTCGTTTATCGGCGATGCGGCGTGCGACTTCCTGCGCGCGCTCGACGCCAGCGGCGCGCCGCCGGTCAATGTCGCGGTCAACGTCTCGCCGCGCGAGCTGACGTTGCATTCGCCGGCCAAGATCCTGATGGACCTGACGCAGCGCCACGGCATCGATCCGCACCGGATCGAGATCGAGATCACCGAGGAAGCGCTGTTCGATCCCAAGCAGTGCGCCCGCGAATTGCAGCGCATCGAGCATTACGGCTTTGGGCTGGCGATCGACGATTTCGGCGTCGGTCATTCGTCGATCTCGAATTTAATGAGCGTGGCGCTCGACACCATCAAGATCGACCGCTCGTTCGTGCACGGCGTCAGCGCCAACCGCCAGAACCAGCAGCTGATCGCCGCGATCACCGCGGTGGCGCGGCCGCTCGGCCACCGCATCATCGCCGAGGGCGTCGAAAGCCAGGGCGAAGCCGAGACGCTGCGGATGCTCGGCTGCTCCTACGGCCAGGGCTGGCTGTACGGCCGCCCGATGCGCGCCGCCGACGCGGTGGCGTGGCTCGCCGGGCTCGATGAAGAGCGGCGCAGCGAGCGGCAGCTCGCCTAGGCTTGATGCCGCGCCGCGGCCGCCGCATGGTTCGCTGCAACCGATCACACGCAGAAGGAGAACCGCGCGATGAAGTCGTATCGCAAGGAGCTGTGGTTTCAGACCCGGGGGCGGCGGGCGTTCATCAACATCACTGGCGAGGTCGAGCAGGCGCTGCGCGACAGTGGCATGCGCGAGGGCCTGGTGCTGGTCAACGCCATGCACATCACCGCCTCGGTGTTCATCAACGACGACGAGAGCGGGCTGCACGCCGATTATGAGAAATGGCTCGAGCAGCTCGCCCCGCACGAGCCGGTGTCGTCGTATCGCCATAACCGCACCGGCGAAGACAACGCCGACGCGCACATGAAGCGCCAGGTGATGGGCCGCGAAGTGGTGGTGGCGATCACCGAAGGCCGGCTCGACTTCGGCCCCTGGGAGCAGATCTTCTACGGCGAATTCGACGGCGGCCGCAGGAAGCGGGTGCTGATCAAGATCATCGGCGACTAAGATGATACAGCGGCTGCGCGCAAGACCCGGTTAGTTCCGGTTTCCCATCCTCCCTGAAAAACAAAAGCGATCACCGCATCGCAACAAACAACAGGGAGAGAACGGATGAGGAGTCTTCGGCTCTGGCTCGGCGCTGCCGTCGCGGCGGCGCTCGCCACCACGGCGCAGGCGCAGCAGAACGCGCCCGGCGTCACCGCCACCGAGATCAAGATCGGCAACACCATGCCGTATAGCGGCCCGGCCTCGGCGCTGAGCTCGACCGGCAAGGCGATCGCCGCCTATCTCGACCAGGTCAACGAGCAGGGCGGGGTGAACGGCCGCAAGATCACGATGATCTCGCTCGACGACGGCTTCTCGCCGCCGAAGACCATGGAGGCGACGCGGCGGCTGGTCGAAGGCGACGGCGTCGCGTTCATCGCCGCCACCATGGGCACCGCGCCGAGCTCGGCGATCGCCAAATATCTCAACACCAACAAGGTGCCGCAGATCTTCCTGATCAGCTCGGCGTCGAAGTGGAACGATCCCGCCAACATGCCGTGGTCGATGGCGCTGCCGTGGGCGCCGAACTACATGAGCGAGGCCAAGATCGAGGTCGCCTATGCGCGCGCCAAGAACCCGAACGCGCGGTTCGCGGTGCTGTATCAGAACGACGACGCGGGCAAAGACTTCATGCGCGGCGTCAAGGAGGCGCTCGGCCCCGACGCCGACAAGGCGATCGCGCTGGCGTCAAGCTTCGAGGTCTCCGATCCCACCGTCGACTCCCAGGTGATGACGCTCGCCAACACCAAGGCGGACGTGTTCATGGTCTACAGCGTCACGCCGCGGGCCTGCGCCCAGGCGCTGCGCAAGGCGCACGAGATCGGCTGGCGGCCGATCCGCTTCCTCGCCAGCGGCTGCGCCAACAAGGCGACCGTGATGGACCCGGCCGGCGTCGACGCCGGCAAGGGCGTGCTGTCGCTCGGCTCGCTGAAGCCCTATGTGGCCGAGCCGAAGGACGACAAGGCGATGAGCGCCTATATCGCGTTCATGAAGGCGCGGCTGCCGGGCCTCGACCCGAACAACATCGGCACCGTGTACGGCTACACGGTGGGCGAGGCGCTGGTGGCGCTGCTGAAGCAGTGCGGCAACGATCTGTCCCGCGACAACATCATGCGGCAGGCGGCAAACATGAAGAACGTGCCGCTGTCGCTGCTGCTGCCCGGCATCACCCTGAACACGTCGCCGACCGATTTCCGCCCGATCAAGGACGGCTACCTGCTCGAATTCAACGGCAACGACTGGGTGGTGGTCAGCGAAACGCTGCGCGGCACTTGAGGGCCGCGCCGTAGCCCGGATTTCGCGTCGCTGCATCCGGGCTACGCGGCGCGTTCGAACGCCTTGCTACTTCCCGATCAGCTCGCGGATCCGCGCCGCCAGCGTGTCGACCGCGAACGGCTTGGTCAGCACCGCCATGCCGGGTTCGAGCTGGCCGTTGTTGAGCAGCGCGTTCTCGGCGAAGCCGGTGATGAACAGCACGTTGAGCCCGGGGCGGATCTGGCGCGCGGCGTCGGCGAGCTGGCGGCCGTTCATGCCGCCGGGCAGGCCGACGTCGGTGACTAAGAGGTCGATCCGCGCGTCGGATTGCAGCAGCTTCAGGCCGCCGACGCTGTCGGAGGCCTCCAGCGCGGTGTAGCCGAGGTCTTCGAGCACGTCGGCGACCAGCATCCGCACCGTGGGCTCGTCGTCGACCACCATCACGGTCTCGCCGGTCTGGGCGAACGGGATCTCGGTGGAATCGGGGAAGCGCTCGTCCTCGGCGGCCTCGCCGCGGTGCCGGGGCAGATAGATGCACACCATGGTGCCCTGGCGGACCTCGGAATAGATCCGCACCTGGCCGCCGGACTGCTGCGCGAAGCCGTAGATCATCGACAGCCCGAGCCCGGTGCCCTGGCCGATCGGCTTGGTGGTGAAGAACGGATCGAACGCCTTGGCGATCACGTCCGGCGTCATGCCGGTGCCGGTGTCGGAGACGCACAGCGAGACGTATTGCCCGGGCGGGATGTCGTACAGCCGCGACTGCGCCCGGTCGATCCAGCGGTTGCCGGTCTCGATCGTGATCTTGCCGCCGCTCGGCATCGCGTCGCGGGCGTTGATACACAGATTGAGCAGCGCGCTTTCGAGCTGCGGCACGTCGACCAGCACGCTCCACAGCCCGGCGGCGCCGACATGCTGCACGTCGATGCCGGGGCCGACGGTGCGCTGGATCAGGTCGATCATGCCGCTGACCAGCCGGTTGACGTTGGCGGCGGTCGGCGTCAGCGTCTGGCGGCGCGCGAAGGCGAGCAGGCGGTGGGTCAGCGACGCGGCGCGCTTCACCGCGCCTTGCGCCGCCACCACGTATTTGTCGATCTCGCCGATGCGGCCCTGGCGGATCCGCGAACTCATCAGTTCGAGACTGCCGGAGATGCCGGCGAGCAGATTGTTGAAGTCGTGCGCCAGCCCGCCGGTGAGCTGGCCGACGGCTTCCATCTTCTGCGACTGGCGCAGCTGCTCGGCGGAGCGCAACAGCTCGGCGCGCGCTTCGGCGACGCGCTGTTCCAGCGTCTCGTTCAGCGCGCGCAGCTCGGCGATGGCGCGGTCGCGCTCGGCGGCCAGCGCGCGGCGGTCGTCGACGTCGATCAGCACGCCGGGAAAGCTCAGCGGCGTGCCGTCCGGGCCATGCTCGACGCGGCCGTTGGCTTCGAGCCAGTAGTACTTGCCGTCGGCGCGGCGCACCCGGTACTGATGCGCGTAGGGCCCGCCGCGCTTGACCGCTTCCTCGATCGCGGCCGCGAGGCCGGCCTGATCGTCGGGATGTACGGTGGCGACCACCTGCGCCAGGCTGAGGCCGTCGCGGCCGAGCGCCGGATCGAGTCCGAACGCGCGCGCGAACGCTTCGTCGACGGTGAAGCGATCGGTCGGCAGGTCCCACAGCCAGGTGCCGATGATCGCGCCGGCGGCGAGCGCCAGCTGCACCCGTTGCACGTTGTCGCGCGCCAGTTGCTCGCTGTCGCGCAGTGCCGCTTCGGCGCGTTTGCGCGCGGTGATGTCGCGGAACAGCACCGCGACCTGGCGCAGCTCCGGCGGCTCGATCCGCGTCGCCGACACTTCGATGATGCGGTTCACCGCGATGAATTCGCGTTCGAAATGGATCGGCCGGCCGGTCACCAGCACGCTGCGATACAGTTCCGCCCAGCCGTCGGCCTCGTCCGGCACAAGTTCGCGCAAGGTGCGGCCGATGATGTTGGGAATTCCGGTCTGCTTCTCGTAGCCCGCATTGGCTTCGATATGGCGATAGTCGCTGAGCGGACCGTGCGGGCCGTCGAAGAACTCGATGATGCAGAAGCCGTCGTCGATCGCTTCGAACAGCGCACGATAGCGCGCCTCGCTCTGGCTGACCGCGGGACTGGAAGGGGACTGCATCGGGATCGACAACCGGCGAGCGTGACACGAACTGTGCGAAACAGGACGGGAAGGGCGGCCGCGTTGTTGCGGCCGGCCCGTGCGGTGACCGCTCGGGCGCGGCTGCTTGCATTACTCTCCGAATTGCGAGGGTTTGTCAAAGCTGCTTGACACGCGCGGCACCCCGCGGCGCCGGGCCGCGGAGCGATGTCACATCGAAAGCCTGTCAGCCTTCGAAGCCGACGAACCGCGCGGCGTCGCGCACCGGCTTGCGCTCCGACACTACCGCGTTGGCGGGGAACTCGTCGTCCGGCCAGCCGAGCGCGATTGCCTTCATGATCACCTGATCGTCGGCGATGCCGGCATGTTCGCGCACCACCGGCGATTGCATGATGCCCTGGCTGTTGATCACCGCCCCGAGGCCGCGTGACCACGCGGCGTTGACCAGCGCGTTCGTCACTGCGCCGCAATCGAACGCGGTGTCGTCGCTATCGCTCAGCACGCGGTCGTAAGTGATGATGATGCACACTGGCGCGTCGAACTGGCGGAAGCCGCGCAGCACCCAGTCCTGCCGCTTGGCCTGATCGTCGCGCGCGATCCCCATCGCCGAGAATAATTGCTTGGCGACCGTGACCTGCCGCTCGCGATGAGGGCCGGCGAACGGCTGCCCGATCCGGAATTCGCGGCTGTGCGGCACGCCGGCGAGATTGCGCTCGGTGTTGCCGGCGCGAATGCGGTCGAGCGGCTCACCGGTGAGCACGGTGAAATTCCACGGCTGGCTGTTCATCGAGGAGGGCGCCCGCATCGCCAGTTCGAGGATTTCCTCGATCAATTCCCGCGGCACGGGATCAGGCTTGTAGCCGCGGATCGAGCGGCGGCCGCGGACCACGTCGTCGTATTGCATGCGTCTGGTTTCCCCCAAAGCTTCTGATTGGCGGTGATCTTGTGTGGTTTGCGAGGCTTGCGCAAGACGATGCTGCGAATTGCCAAATGCGAATGCAGCTCATCGCGCGAGCTTCGCCTCAGCCCATTCCGAAGACCAAGCGATGCTACCCGCCGATGACGCCCTTCAGGCCGGTGTAGAGCGATCCGACGCCGGTGGCTACCACACCAGCGAGGGGGCCGGCGGTCTGCAGCAGATCCTGAATCATCCGCGCCCGGCGGCGCAGCTGATCTTCGCCGACATGTGGGCCGAGGAGCCGGGCCACGCGGAACGCAGCGGCGTTAGGTTTGCCAGTCTGCGCCAGGGTCGTCGGCAGTATGCGGAACACCGTGAGGCCGAGGATGTGTCCTGATAAGAAGGCGAGCAAGATGCTGGCGCCGTATTCGATCACTTCGCGCCACTCCACCCACACCGTCGGTAGGATCGGCACGTTGTCGTGCAGTCCGGTCACCAGCAGCATCGATAGCACGCTGACCAGTGAGGTGCAGAAGCCGAGCAGCGCGGCGCCAAGCAGTCCGACCTTATGGATCGGATAGGTGGCAAGTCCGAACAGCAAGGGGATCGCCACCGAGGCGATACGCAGCCACACCGGAGACACGTCGAGGACGATGGTCACCATCCAATGCGCGCCGACCAACAGCAGGACCGGCAGCAGCATGTAGATGAACGTGTGGAGGCCGTAGTAGCGCAGCGGATGTGCCAATCGTTCGAGCGTTACGCGGGCGCGATCGAGCTGGCGCTGCAGATCGTCAAGTTCGGAGACCAGCTCCTCGATCTCCAGCAATGTCGGTCGGACGTAGCGGAGGTCGCGCGAACAGTTCTTGCAGGCAATCGCCTCGTCCTTGATGGTCTCTACGCAGAACGGGCATTCCATCAGATGTCTCGTCGGGGCTTTGAAAGACGCAGGGCGTCGATCTGCGCGCAGACGCTACGCAGCTCCCCGCGTAGCGCGTCTCGCTTGCTCGCGAGCTGATCACGCTCCGTAATCAGAGAGGCGGGGATCGCGATGTCGCGCGAACACACGCTGCACACCAGCGCATCCGGCGGGTTCTGGCTCTGGCAGTAGAAGCAAGTGATCATTGCTGGCGATCAGGGTGAGACCTTGAGCACAAAGCTGGTCGTACCTGGGCGCCCGTCGGAATCCTTTAGGTCGACTCGCAGCATGTGTTCGCCCTGCGGTAGCTCGGCATCCGGTATGTCGATGCCGTTGGCCTGGATGAACGGCTTTAACCGCGGCGTCAGATCGACGTTCGGTGTACGCAGATAAGTCACCTTCACCGAATCCGGATCGATCTTGGTCCCACCGAAGGACTCAAATTTCAAACGGAGCCTCGTCGGCGAGTGGACGGTATCGCCATCCGCGACGAACTGGATCTTGGGTCCGCGCAGGATGCCGCGGCGGTCGGCCGCGACTGCGCCCTTGGGAGGCGGCAGCTTGGCTTCGTCCTCGGTGATCAGGACCTGACCGGCCATCCCCGGGCCGGCCATCGGAGCAAGAGCGATGCAGGCGACGAGGCCGCGTAGCAATGTCTTCAAGGCAGTATCTCCCGTCGAATACCGATCGTCAGCGAACACCGCCGTCTCCGATGATGGTGTATGGCGCCCAGAACAGCGGATGGGCGTAGGTGAAATCGGTTTTGCCGTCGCTGCCGACATGGCCGGGGCCGTCGACCAGCGCCATCATCGCCTGCCGCAGGGCTTCGCTGCGCGCCAGCTTGGCGTCACCAGCCTGGCGCTTGAACAAATCGGAGACGAGTTCACGCGCCGACTGCGAATGTACTGACCAGTTCGTAACGAGCAGGGCTCGCGTGCCGGCGTAGAAGAACGCTCGGCCGAGACCTGAGGCGGCCTCGGCACCGGCGCCGGCGGCCGCGCCGGTGTTGCAGGCCGACAGAACCACCCAGTCCGCATCTAGCTTGAGGCCGAGGATTTCCTCCATGGTCAGCAGGCCGTCGCCGCTGTCGCCAGTGACGGAAGGCGACGACAGCGCCAGCGCCGGCTGCTGCAGCCCGTTGAGCTCGCCCGGGACGAGGCCGTGGGTAGCGAAGGCCAGGACCTTGAAGCCAGACAGGTTCATCGACTTCACGGTCTTCTCTGAGGCGTCCTTGCCGAGGAATAGCACTTTGGACGGATCGGCCTGCAGTGCCAGCGCGATCGATTTGAGCTCGTCGGACGTATCGGGGAGCCGCGGCAGCAGGCCGATTTCGGCGCTGTCGACACCGTCGAGCTTTGGGCTGTTGCGCCGCCTCAGCGGGCCCCCGCGCGTTAGCGTTTCGGGCGCCGTGTTGCCGCCGACATCGGCAATCTTGACCGTGGCGGCTTCCGCCGCCTGTTCCGTGTTGAAGTAGGGATCGCCAAAAGCCACTAGGTCGCCGCGATCCGGTTTGCTGGCCGGCAATTGCCGCAGCGTTCGCAGCGCCGCGGCAGACGGCACAGTGGTCACCGCATGGCTACGCGCCAGCCATGGTACGTCGCGGTAGGAGGCGAACAGAGGATCGGCATCGGGAGCGGCTTCCGCCGGTGCGACCGGCAACAGTGACAGGGGCAACAGGCCCAGCGCGCCATTAGTGACCACGATCAGCTTCTTCGCTGGCTTCCAGCCGCTTTCGACCGGCTGCAGAAGGAGCGCGTAGAGTTCGTAGCCGAGCTTGAGGTCGAACTCGGGGATATCCGAGATCATCGCCGCCTGGGGCTCGAGTGCCTCGCGCAGCTTGCGTACCTTGCTCTCGATGTCGCCGCTACTCGCCTTGATCGCCGCGAACGCCACCGGCCCGGATTTCGGCACGGCCCAGACGAAGCAGCCGCTCTGGCCGAAATAGAACGACAGCATTGCCTCGTCATCGGACAGTGTCGCGCGAATCTCCGCCACCGTGGGCGGCTTCGGTGACACCAAGTCCGCATAGGCCGGGAATTTCTGATTGATGTCCTGGCGCGCCTTGTTGCGCTCCGTGCGGAGTGCGTTAATCGATGCGTTGATCGCCTGCACGCTCTTGTCGTCGCGTTCGGAAGAGGGCAGCGACAGCACGTTGTTCAATGTGCCGAGCTGAGCGTTGACCTGCTTGGAAAGGTCCTGCTCCTTTCGCACTAGTGCGGCCAGCGCCGGGTCCTTTGCCGCCGCGCGCGCGCTGGAAGCGGCCAGCGCTTGCTGCACCGAGCGGCCGCGCACCGCATCGGCTAGGCCGAACGTTTCCTCGCCGACCTCACTACGCGATGATGCATTGCGCGCTAGCATCAGGAAATAGGATTCAACCACACCCTGCAGCCGCTGGCTTCGCGCTGCGCCGCCGGTGGTGTCGTCGTCGTCCGCGGCTTCGCGCGCCGCCGTCATCATCACCGGGATTGCCGCCTGGAACTCGCGCGTCGCCTCGGCATCGCGACCAGCGCGCATCAGGCCCACTGCTAGCGTGCCGCGCGCCGACGCCGTGTCGAAATGTGTCTCTCCGACGCGGGCAATCTGCCGTTGCACCAGCTGTTCGGCAGCGGCGATGCCCTTGTCGGTCTGGCCTGATGCATAGAGCGAGATGATGCGCGCCGGATTGAGCTCGAAGGAGCGGCGCCGCTGCGGGTCCCAATTAGCGATAGCCTTGTCAATCTGCGCAAACACTGCATTCGCCTCGCGGCCCTTGCGCTGCAGGTTGAGCACGCCGCCTAGCTGCGTCAGCAGCTGGACGTTGGTGACGGCGTCGTCGGCGACGCCGACGGTGGCGTTGATCTCGAGGCAGGCGCGCGCCAGCTTCTCGGCCTCGGCGTAGCGGCCCTGTTCGATCAGGATGTCGGTCAGCGCCATGATGTAGCGCGGCGTGGACGGGTTGTACTTGCCAGTGTCCTTCAAGCGCGACAGCAGCGCGCGGCGGGCATCGGTCTCGGCCTCGGCGAGCCGGCCCTGCCGCGCCTTGGTCCGCGCCTGACTAATGATGGTGAGATCAACCGCCTGCAGTAATTGCGATTCAGATGGCGGGTTTTCCGAGCCGAGGAGCGGCTTGATAGCGGCCCTCCGTCGTTGCTCGCCGAGCCGATAGGCGGACTCTGCCTCGCGGACCTGGCCGCGAGCCTCGAACAGCAGGGCGCGGCCGGTCTCGATTTCGGCTTCCCAGCTCTGGCCAAACACGGCGTAGGACTTGCGCCACCCGGGCAGGAAGCTGGTGCGCGCTTCCTTGATCAGCGCATCGTTGCGGCGGAGATAAGCCTCCGCCTGCGGGATGTCGCCCATCTGGATCAGAAATTGCGCGATGCTGCGGTTGGCCCCGAATTGATACCCTTTGGAGCCAGCCTGAGTGCCGATCTCCTTGTTCTGACGTAGATAGAGGTCGAGTGCCTTCTTCGGATCGCCGGCGCCGGCGTATTGGAGGGCGGCGAGCTGGATCAAGCGACCCATGAGGTTAGGGCTCACCGCGCCGCGGCCGGCCTCTATCGCCTTGTCGGCGTCGGCCAGCGTGTCGGCCAGACGGCCAAGCTGGGCGCGGGCATTCGCGCGGTCGAAATAGAACTGGGCCAACTCCGCCTTCGATTCCTTCCCTGTTGGAATCGCGTCGGCGGCAGCCTTGACCTCGGCGATTTTGGCGGCGTTCGGCTTCTCGCTATCGAGAATGGCGGTGATGTCGGCGATGGTGCGGGGGGGCGCGACGAAGCCGGCGCTGGCCGCGGCGCCGGACGGAAGCTTGGTCGCAGCTTCGGTCGGGATCGCCACCGGGACATTGGCGCGGCCGTTCGCGGATTGCATTTTCGCCATCACGCAGGCGCGCACCCGCGGCGTCGCCCGGGCGCGGCAGGCTTCGAGATTGCCGCCGCCGCCGCGCATGCACTCCATCACGATCGGACGGCCGACCGACATGCGGCATTGTTCCACAGCGGCTTCCTTGGTCAGGGCGAATGCCGGCGAGGTCGCGACACTAATTAAGCCGGCCGCGAGGAGACGGCGGCGGAGCCTGGAGCCAACATGGCACTTGCGGAGGAGGAGGGCCTGCTGTTGCATGGCGCTGCTTTCGACAAATGCATTCTCTAAAATACCAGTATCCTAGCGACACCCTGCTTTCGATCACAAGCAAAATAGCGACCCGGTAATTCCGGAAATCCGGAACAGTCTTGGTGATCGTCGGGGGCCCTGTGCGCGACGAACATGGTTCGGAGTGGGGAACCGGCCCGCTGGAGGACAGGAAGATGCTCCTGCCGATGCTGTTAGGTGTCGCTTGGATCAGCCTCGCGCTGGCGCAGCCGGCGGCAGCGGGAGTGGACGCCGATACGCTCGTGCTGCCGCACGACATCGTGCAGCGAGCGGCATCCTTCGCCGATGACCTAGTCCTGCCTGATCGCGCCGAGGCGATCGATGCGCTTACCGCGCCGCGCATGGCGCTGCTGAAGCCGTCCGGCGACGGGCCATTTCCCGCGCTAGTGCTGCTGCATCAATGCGCTGGACTAAATAGTGCGGTTGCGGCTTGGGCGCGGCGGGCGGTCGCGCGAAACTACGCGGTTCTATTGCTCGATGCGTTCAGCGCGCGCGGCGTCACCAGCGTGTGCTATGGCCCGAAGGCCGGGGTCAATCTCGTGCGCGGCGCCAAGGACGCGTTGCAGGCGGCGCAGCATTTGCGCCAAAAGCCCTTTGTTGATCCCAAACGAGTTGCGCTGATCGGGTTTTCCTGGGGCGGGATGGTTGGCCTGTTGGCCGCGCGCCGGCACTATATAGACGCCTTCGGAACGGGACCGGGCTTTGCGGCCGTCGCTAGCTTCTATCCTGGCTGCTTCCGCATCAAGCCGACCGGCGGCCGCGACTACGAGCTGGTCGGCCCCGACATCGCCCAGCCGCTGCTGGTGCTGATGGGCGGCGCCGACACCGAGACGCCCGCCGCCGAATGCGTCGACAAGCTGACGCCGCTCAAGGCCGCCGGCGCCCCGGTCGCGTGGCACGTCTATGCCGGCACGACGCATTGCTGGGACTGCCAGCAGCTCGACGGGCGGAGCAAGACCGATGTCCGCGGCAACCACGTTGCCTACCGCTATCAGCCGGACGTGGTCGCGGATTCGGAGCGGCGGCTGTTCGCGTTTCTGGAGCGAAGCTGGGCGCGAAAGTAAGCGGGCGTCGCCGCACGATTGCAGCCTTTGCCGGTGCGTGCAAGATTGCCAGCCGTGAGGACAGGGGGGCAGGTGCTGAAGACCATCTCGACGCTGGCCGTCGGCCTGCCGCTGGTTGCGCTGACGACGGCGCTGGCCGCATCCCGCCTGTATCAAGGCCTGGCGATCGGACAGATCTCCACCCGCATCAGCGGCCTCGACACCGGCTACGCCCGGCTGATCAGCTTCGACAGCGACCCAATCCAGTTCACGCGCGCCCTCATCGCCGCCGCCCTTGTGGTGGCCTTCGGGCTGTTTGTATTCGCCGGGGTGATGGCGAAGGGTGGGCGGTGGTTCAGTCGCCGTCAATAGCCCTCGGTAGCCCGCATGAGCGCAGCGACATGCGGCGCGGGCTACGCTTCCTGATGCCTAGCCTGGAGATAAGTTAGCCGAAGCGTGGTCTTTGACATGCTGTCGGTCAGAAGAAGTGGCGATCGGGCCCGCGGCGCGGCAAATCCACCGTGACCATCCGCCCTTTTTGCGCTAGGCACGGCACGAATTTCCCCCGGAGCATCCCATGAGCCGCCGCGTCAAGAAACCTCTCGCCAAGCGTGGCCCCGACGGCGCGCGCGGCAAGCCGGCGCGCGCCGGGCTGGGCGCCAAGACCGGGAAGCCGGGGGCCGGCAAAGCTGTCGCGGGCAAGCCTGGCACCGGCAAGCCCGGTGGCGCCAAGCCGCCGCGCGATGCCAAGCCGTTGCGTGCCGGTGGGCCATCGAAGAGCTCGCGCGGCGAGGGCGCGGGGCGGCCGCCGCGGTCCGGCGACAAGCCAATTCGGTTCGGCGCGGGGCCGGCGCGCTCGTCGCGAGCGGCGGGCGAGGGCAGGCCGCGCGTGGCGCAGCCGGCGCCGGTCGAGACCCGCGAGCGGCCCGAGCCGGCCAAGCCCGACGCGCCGCTGCCGACCAAGGTCGAGACCGTCACCGTCACCGCCGACGAAAACGGCATGCGGGTCGATCGCTTCCTCGAAGCGCGGTTTCCCGGCCTGTCGTTCAGCCACATCCAGCGCATTGTCCGCAAAGGCGAGCTGCGGGTGAACGGCAAGCGCGCTGATTCGAAGGACCGGCTGGAAGAAGGCCAGAGCGTGCGGATTCCGCCGCTCAAGCTCGACACCCCGAAGCTGCCCGGGCATCTGTCCGAAGCCGAGCAGAAGACTCTGCAGACGCTGAAGGCGATGACGCTGTTCGAAGACGCCGACGTGCTGGTGCTGAACAAGCCGGCCGGCCTCGCGGTGCAGGGCGGCTCGGGCACCACGCGGCACATCGACCAGATGCTGGAAGTGCTGCGCGACGCTAAGGGCCAGAAGCCGCGGCTGGTGCACCGGATCGACAAGGAGACCGCCGGCTGTCTCTTGGTCGCCAAGACCCGGTTCGCTGCGACCGCGCTGACCGGCTCGTTCCGCCACCGCTCGGCGCGCAAGATCTATTGGGCGCTGGTCGCCGGCGTGCCGAAGCCGAAGCAGGGCCGGATCTCGACCTATCTGGCCAAGGACGAGAGCGAAGAGGATTCGATCATGCGCGTCGCCAAGCACGGCGACGACGGCGCCAGCCACGCGGTGACGTACTACGCGGTGGTCGAGACCTCGGGGCAGAAGCTGGCCTGGGTGTCGCTGAAGCCGGTGACCGGACGCACCCATCAGCTCCGCGCCCACATGGCGCATATCGGTCACGCCATCGTCGGCGATCCGAAGTACTTCAACATCGAGAACTGGCAGCTTCCCGGCGGCCTGCAGAACCGGCTGCATCTCTTGGCGCGCCGGATCGTGATCCCGCATCCGCGCGGCGGCGTGATCGATGTCTCGGCGCCGCTGCCGCCGCATATGCTGCAGAGCTGGAACCTGCTCGGCCTGGAGCACGACCGGTTCGATCCGATCGAACATGCGCCGGAAGAATGACGCCCCGGCGCCGCTTGCGGCCGCGCGCTGCGATGCCGACATGGCTAAGATGAAGCGACCCCACATCCTATTGGCCGCGGTTCTGGTCGTCGGCGCATGCGCCGGTCCCGCCGCCGCGCAGCTCATCATTCCGGGCACCGCGCCGTCGAGCATCACGCCGCCGCCGCCACCTCCGTCTGCGCCGCCGCCGGTGATTACCGTGCCGGTGGTGCCGAAGCTCGCCGATCCGCCGCCGCTGACGCACGAGCGGATCCAGCCGGCGCCGGATCTGCCGAAGGCGCAGCTGCGACGTGGCCGTTCCTTCGGCGACCGGATTCAGGACTGCCTGAACGACTCCACCGCGGCCCAGCTCAATTCGGCCGACCGCGCCGCGTATTCGCGCGCCTGTGCTCAACAGTAGTAGTTCGAGAAACCAAGATGCTTGATCTGTTCGACGAGGTGGCCGGCAAGTCGCCGCTCGATCCCAACGAAGCGGTGCGGCGCACCAGCCGGGCGCAACTGCCGAAGCGGTTCTACACCGAGGCCGGCGTTGCCGAGGAGAACGGCGGCTTCGCGGTGCGGCTCGACGGCCGCTCGGTGAAGACACCGTCGCGCAACGCGCTGGCGGCGCCGGATCGCGCACTCGCCGAAGCGATCGCCGCCGAATGGCAGGCGCAGGGCGAGACCATCGATCCGTCGACGATGCCGCTGACCCGGCTCGCCAACAGCGTGATCGACGGCGTTGCCGGCCGGATCGATGCGGTGACCGACGACATCGCCAAGTACTTCGGCTCCGACCTGCTATTCTATCGCGCCGAGCACCCGGAAGAACTGATCGCGCGCGAAGGCGCGCATTGGGACCCGGTGCTGTTTTGGGCCAAGGACGCGCTCGGGGCGCATTTCATCCTGGCGCAGGGCATCGTCCATGTCGGCCAGCCGGAGACCGCGCTCGCCGCGGCGCGCGCGGCGCTGCCGGCCGATCCCTGGCTGCTCGGCGCGCTGCATGTCGTCACCACCATCACCGGCTCGGCGCTGCTGGCGCTGGCGCTGGCGCATGGCCGGCTCGAGGCCGACCAGGTGTGGGCGGCGGCGCATGTCGACGAGGATTGGAACATCGAGCAGTGGGGCCTCGATGAGGAGGCCGCCGCGCGCCGCGCCGCCAAGCAGGCGGAGTTCGCCGCCGCCGCCCAGGTGATCGCGGCGCTGGGTTCCCGGAGAAGTTAACGACGGGTTTACGTCCCTCGCTTAGTCTGGGCGGATCGCACTCAGCGCAGCCGCCCGCAAAGGACAGCGATGGCGATTTCGGTCAATCCGAACCTTTCCCTCGTTGCGCTGCAAGGCGTGACCGCAGACGTGCTGCTGCAGCCCGGGTCGGTGCTGCAGGCCAAGGTGCTGTCGGTCGGCGATAACAACCAGGTTCGAATCGCGATCGGCGGCCAGACCGTCGAAGCCACCACGCAGGTGCCGCTGCAGGCCGGGCAGACGCTGCAGGTTTCGGTGTCGCAGACCGATGCCGGGGTGCGGCTCGCGATCGTCAATCAGCCGGTCACCACCACCACCGCGCAGGCGGCGATGGCGGCGTCCGGCGCCGCGATCGACAGTGTCACGCTCGGGCCGCAGGCGATCGTGCTGACCTCGGCGCAGGCGGCGCCGAGCATTGTGCCGACCACGACCCAGGCGCTGACGCCGCAGCAGGCGGCCGCGGTGGCGACCGCAGCCGAAGCCGCCGTGACGCAGCAGACCGGGCTGTCGGCGCTGTTCGCCAATCTCGGCGCGGTGGCGAATTCGGCCGGGCTGCCGGCGGCGGTGCGCGACGCCGCGGCGCAGGTGCTGGCACAGCAGCTGCCGACGGCGAGCCTGACCGGCGCGGACTTTCAGAAAGCGTTTCAGAATTCCGGAATCTTCCTGGAAGCCGCGCTGGCGAGCGGGACCGCCAGCGCCGGCGCCAGTACCGACCTGAAGGCGGCGCTGCTGGTGCTGCGCCAGGTGCTCAACACCGCGCTCGGGGCGGCGACCGCGCAGGCCGGCGGTACCACGACGACGCCGGTGCTGCAGGACGGGCAGGGTACCTCGCTGCTGGCGCTCACCGCCAAGCTCGAGGCCGAGGCCAATCTGCTCGGCGCCACCACTTCGACCGCCGCCGCGACGACCGCGAATGGCACCACCACCGCGCTGCCGCTGACCGCGTCGCCGACGCTGGCGGCGTCGGCCACCGCTGCGGGCGCGGCCGCAACTGCCAGCGCATCCACCTCCGAGCAATCGCTGGTGCAGAACGTGATCGCCCAGCTCACCGGCACCGCGACCTCGGCGACGGCGTCCACGGCGGAGGCCCAGACCGCGGCGACCAGCACCGCGGCGACGCTGAGCGCGTTGCAGCAGGCGCTGCAGGCCGATCCGCAAACCGCGGCGGTGCTGGCCAAGGCCGGGCTGAGCAATCCGGTGCTGCTGTCGCTGCTGCCGGCGCTGACCGGTAACCGGATCGGCAAGGACGACAGCGGCATCGCCCGCACCAACACGCCGCCGCCGCCGTTTCCCGGCGCACTGCCGGCCGCCCAGCCGGTGATGCCGGCCAATCTGACGCCGCACGCGCCGGTCGACGCCAATTTGCGCCGGATTCTGACCGAGACCGAAGGCGCGCTGGCGCGGCAGACGCTGCTGCAGGTCGCCTCGTTGCCGGATCGCACCGATGCGGCGCCGGCGCGGGTCGATGCCGCCCAGCCGCGCTGGGCGTTCGAGATTCCGCTTGCCACCCCGCAGGGAACGGCCGTGGCGCAGTTCGAGATTTCGCGCGACCGCGACGAGGCCGCGCAGCCCGGGACGTCGTCCGGGACGGTGTGGCAGGCGCGGTTTTCGCTCGACGTCGAGCCGGCCGGGCCGGTGCACGCCCTGATCTCGCTGCGCGGCGAGAAGACCTCGGTGCGGCTATGGGCCGAGCGCCCCGCCACAACCGCCCAATTGCGCGCCGGCGCCGCCGACCTCGGCCGCGCGCTCGCCCGCGCCGATCTGGCGCCCGGCGATATCGTGGTGCGCGACGGCGCGCCGCCCGCGCCACGCCCGGCGGTCGCCGGCCATTTCCTGGACCGCGCGCTGTGACCACAACAGACACCAAGAACCCGCTCGCGATCGCACTGCACTACGACTACGCTGGGGCCCCGCGCGTGGTCGCCAAGGGCAAGGGCGTGCTCGGCGCCAAGATCATCGAAGTCGCCAAACAGCACGACATCCCCATTGAGGAGAACGAAGTGCTCGCCGGCGCGCTGTCGCACGTCGAGCTCGGCGACGAAATCCCCGAGGAGCTGTACAAGGCGGTGGCCGAAGTCCTGGCCTTCGTGCTGCGGCTGTCGGGGCGCGGCCCGGTTCGCTGAGCCTCAGCGCGGCTGCGCCGGCGCCTTGCCGATCGGGCCGAGATGGGTGAAGCGGAAGCCGGTCTTGTATTTCAGGCCGTAGCCGAGCGCCCGGTCGAAGCCGATATGGGCCAGCCAGATCATCGCCACCGTGCCGGCATAGGGCACCACCAGCACGATCCCGGCGATCGCCAGCAGCAGCGGCCCGATGGTCGAATGCAGCACGTTGTAGACCACCGCGCCGACTTTGGGCCCGGCCAGATAGCCGAGAAAGCCGAGGTCGGGCGCGAAGAACAGCAGCGCATACAGCTCCCAGGGTGCGTCCGAGATCACATAGAACAGCGTGCAGCCGGCAAACACCGCCAGCCCCTCGGCCCGCAGCACGGTCAGGATGCCGCCGCTGGCCACGGACGGATCGGCGGAGGGCAGGGCGGCGGTCATCGGTCGGCTCCAGCTGGCGGCCCCGCGATATACAGGGCGGACAGGCGAAGCCGCCATCGCGGTTTCGCATCCGGCCGATGCAGATTTGGGGGCGGTGTCGGGGTGCCGTCCTCCGGTCTCGGCCGAACCGGCTCAGGACACGCCAAAAGGGCTAGGCCGGTTCGGTCCAAGGCGGTTTCCTCCTGCGAGGCGCCCTGCTAGAAGGCCTTGATTGTTGCGGTGAAAAGGGCAAAACCTCCGCACGCCCAACCAAGAAAACAAAACCGGCTTATTGATCATGAAGCACATCCTGGAAGCATTGGACGAACGGCGCACGGCAGCCAAGCTCGGCGGCGGCGAAAAGCGCATCAATGCGCAGCACGCCCGCGGCCGGCTCACCGCACGCGAACGGATCGACCTGCTGCTCGACAAGCATTCGTTCGAGGAGATGGACATGTTCGTCCAGCACCGCTCGACCGAATTCGGGATGGCGAAGACCAAGATCCCCGGCGACGGCGTCGTCACCGGCTGGGGTACGGTCAACGGCCGCAAGGTGTTCGTGTTCGCCAAGGACTTCACCGTGTTCGGCGGCTCGCTGTCCGAGACCCACGCGGCGAAGATCACCAAGATCCAGGACATGGCGCTGAAGGCGCGGGCTCCGATCATCGGCCTGTACGACGCCGGCGGTGCCCGCATCCAGGAGGGCGTCGCGGCGCTCGCCGGTTACTCCTACGTGTTCCGCCGCGTGGTGCAGGCCTCCGGCGTGATCCCGCAGATCAGCGTCATCATGGGCCCGTGCGCCGGCGGCGACGTCTATGCGCCGGCGATGACCGACTTCATCTTCATGGTGAAGAACACCAGCTACATGTTCGTCACCGGCCCCGACGTGGTGAAGACGGTGACCAACGAAGTCGTCACTCCGGAAGAACTCGGCGGCGCGTCGGTGCACGCTACCAAGTCGTCGATCGCCGACGGCGCATTCGAGAACGACGTCGAGACCCTGCTGCAGATGCGCCGGCTGCTCGACTTCCTGCCGGCGAACTCCTCCGAAGGCGTGCCGGAATGGCCGAGCTTCGACGATATCGAGCGTGAGGACTTCTCGCTCGATACGCTGATCCCCGACAATCCGAACAAGCCCTACGACATGAAGGAGCTGATCCTCAAAGTCGTGGACGAGGGCGACTTCTTCGAGCTGCAGGACACCTTCGCCAAGAACATCATCACCGGCTTCGGCCGCATCGCCGGCCGCACGGTGGGCTTCGTCGCCAACCAGCCGATGGTGCTGGCCGGCGTGCTCGACTCTGACGCCTCGCGGAAAGCGGCGCGGTTCGTGCGGTTCTGCGACAGCTTCAACATTCCGATCGTCACCTTCGTCGACGTGCCGGGCTTCCTGCCGGGCACCGCGCAGGAATATGGCGGCCTGATCAAGCACGGCGCCAAGCTGCTGTTCGCATTCTCGCAGTGCACCGTGCCGCTGGTCACCGTGATCACCCGCAAGGCCTATGGCGGCGCGTTCGACGTCATGGCGTCGAAGGAAATCGGCGCCGACATCAACTACGCCTGGCCGTCGGCGCAGATCGCCGTGATGGGCGCCAAGGGCGCGGTCGAGATCATCTTCCGTCAGGACATGGACGATCCAGAGAAGATCGCGGCGCGGACCAAGGAATACGAGGACCGCTTCCTGTCGCCGTTCATCGCCGCCGAGCGCGGCTATATCGACGACGTCATCCTGCCGCACGCCACCCGCCGCCGCATCGCCCGCGCGCTGGCGATGCTGCGCGACAAGAAGATGGAAATTCCGCAGAAGAAGCACGACAACATGCCGCTGTAACGGCATCGGCTCGTTCGAGTTTGCAAAAGGGCGGTGATCGCGACACGATCACCGCCCTTCGTGTTTGAAGGGGCCGCGAAGCTCCTCGCCCGGCTGATTTGACGGTCCAACCAGGATGCCGACTTATAAGGTCGCAGCCATCGGCTCAGATGTCTGGTATCCGTGCGCATCGTCAGGCCTAGATGAAATGATGTCCGGATGAGAATTCTGATTTTTGGCTTGGGCTATTCGGCCAGCTACATCGCCCAGCATTTGCAGGGCGCCGGGACCGAGGTCACTGCAACCGTCAGAACAACCGCCAAGGCCGAAGAGTTGGGCCGGCGCGGGATCACTGGGCGGGTGTTTTCATCCTCTTCTATCGATCCGCTGATCGCTGATGATATCAAGTCGAGCGACGCCATTCTGTCGTCGATCCCTCCGAATGAATCCGGCGATCCGGTTCTCGCGTCCTTCGCTGGCGCGATCACCAGTGAGTCCAGGCCGCGGTGGATCGGGTATCTTTCGACGATCGGCGTGTACGGTGACCACCTCGGCAATTGGGTCGATGAAACAACGCCTGCGACGTCGGAAAAACCCCGCTCGCAACTCCGGATCGCCGCCGAGAAGGCCTGGCTGGCGTTGGGCGCGCAGGTCTTTCGTTTATCCGGGATCTACGGCCCGGGCCGAAACCAACTGGAGAAGCTCGCAGCCGGAACGGCGACGCGCATCATCAAGCCCGGCCAGGTCTTCAATCGAATTCACGTTGCCGATATCGCGGTGGTGGTCGCCGCGTCACTGTCGCGGCCGCGACCCGGCGCCATTTACAATGTGACCGACAACGAGCCGGCACCGCCGCAGCAGGTCGTCGAATTCGCCGCGGACCTATGCGGACGAACACCGCCTCCCGAAATTGCTTTCGAGCGCGCCGAGCTGTCTCCGATGGCGCGCAGCTTCTATCTGGAGAATTGCCGGGTCCGCAACGATCTGATCCGCACAGAGTTGGGAGTTACGTTGGCCTATCCATCCTATCGGGAAGGGCTCTCGGCTTTGCGAGCGCTCGGCGAGGGGCCAGCTTAGTGGTCGGGAGAGCTTTGAGAGTGAGGCTCCGCGGCCCGTCTAAGCTGGTTGAGCCGCGTCCTGGAGCCGAATTCGGGACTGTGCTGCCTTATAGGTGGACAAGCAAGCGTAGCCTGGATGAGCGAAGCGACATCCAGGTGTGGCGCTCCCGCATGTCGCTGCGCTCATGCGGGCTACCGATTTAGGCCGCTCTCGACTTGATTGGCTTGATCCGCCTTAGTTCGTCGGCGCTGTTGTCTTCCGCGACCTCCAGATCGTACTGCGCTTGGATGTTCATCCAGAAATTCGGCGTCGTGCCGAAGTATTTCGCCAGCCGCAGCGCGGTGTCCGCCGTTACTGGGGTTTCCTGCCGTGCCAGCCGTTCGATGCGCGTGCGCGGTACGCCGCAGGCTGCGGCGACGGCGTAGGGCGACAGGTTCATCGGCAGCAGAAACTCCTCGCGGAGAATTTCGCCGGGGTGAACAGGGGATAGTTTCTTCGTCATCGTGGACCCACGCTAGCACGTGCAGCCTGGATGAGCGAAGCGACATCCAGGTGTGGCGCTCCCGCATGTCGCTGCGCTCATGCGGGCTACTGATTCAAACTACGCGTTTCAAGATTTGCACGACCGGCCAGACCTCATCATGAGGAAAGCGCGAATTGCCGTCTTGAACTATGTGCCGCGGGTCCATGCGTGGCCGCATCCTTCGAGACCTTGGCTCCTTGTATTCGTGCGACCCGCTCAGGAGGAAGACCAATTACCCAGGGAAGGGCCAAATCCGCGTCGACCAATCAAGAAGCGGTTGAGGGGCCCCAGGGCAGATGGGGACGTTGCCTCAAATGCGAGCTAAGCGCAGGCCTGTTGCGCAGAGTCTGGGCATCGGGGCCGGCGGCGGCTGAGCCGGAGGGGCGTTATCTAAGGAATTTCTCGGGGAAATGCGCCTAGCCGGAGCCGTCAGGCGCTGGCACGGCGATTGCTTAGTAAGTTCCGGTCAACGACGACCGCCGTCCGAGAATTGCCAAGCCGGTGTCCGGCAGACAGCAATGGGACAGCTCTCCCGCCGATGGAGAGCCGCGGTGTCGTCGAGGCTCCGCCCCTTGTTGCTTCCTCCGCTTGTGCGTTCCGACGCGGCCTTTTCAGCAGCAAACGGAGCACGGAGCAGATGTCCTACCTCGCGCCTTCTGAATTCGTCACCAAGATGGTCGACGCTGGCGAGTCCAAGATCTTCATGTCGACCCGCGACACGGTGATCCGCGCCTATATGGCCGGCGCCATTCTGGCGCTCGCCGCGTGGTTCGCGGTCACGATCAACGTCAACACCGGCCAGCCGCTGATCGGCGCACTGCTATTCCCGGTCGGCTTCACCATGCTGTATCTGCTCGGGTTCGATCTGCTCACCGGCGTATTCGTGCTGTCGCCGCTGGCGTGGCTCGATAAACGTCCGGGCGTCACGATCGGCGGCGTGCTGCGCAATTGGGGCCTGGTGTTCGTCGGCAACTTCGCCGGCGCGCTGACGGTGGCGTTCCTGATGGCGTTCGTCACCACCTTCGGCTTTACGCAAGATCCCGACAAAGTCGGCACGGTGATCGGCAATATCGGGGAGGGGCGGACGCTCGGCTATGCGGCGCATGGCGCGGCCGGCATGGCGACGCTGTTCTTCCGCGGCATGCTGTGCAACTGGATGGTCTCGACCGGCGTGGTGATGGCGATGATCTCGACCACGGTGCCGGGCAAGGTGCTGGCGATGTGGATGCCGATCCTGGTGTTCTTCTACATGGTATTCGAGCACTCGGTGGTGAACATGTTCCTGTTTCCGTCGGGCCTGATGCTGCACGCCAAGTTCTCGATCCTCGACTATCTGGTTTGGAACGAGATCCCGACCGTGCTCGGCAATCTGGTCGGCGGGCTCGCCTTCACCGGGCTGACACTCTACACCACCCACGTCCGCACCGCGGCGAAGCGCCGGATCGAAGCCGTTCCGGCGCCGCGCGTCGCGGCGTAAGCTGATCGCCTCCGGGAGCTTCGCCCGGTCCGGGTGAAGCTCTCGTTTTCTTGGGTCGCAGCAGGGCGCATGGCGCAGCAGCTCACAGTCTCGATCGGGCAAGCGTCGTCGCCGGGGCGCAAACCTGTCAATCAGGACTTCTATGGCGCGCTGATCCCGGCCGAGCCGCTGCTGACCACCAAGGGCATCGCGCTCGCGCTCGCCGACGGCATCTCGTCGAGCGACGTCAGCCAGGTCGCGAGCGAGTCTGCGGTCAAGAGCTTTCTCACGGATTACTACTGCACGTCGGAAGCCTGGTCGGTGAAGTCGTCGGCGCAGCGGGTGATCGCGGCGACCAACTCATGGCTGCATGCCGAAACCCGGCGCAGCGATTATCGCTACGATCGCGACAAGGGCTATGTCTGCACCTTGAGCGCGGTGGTGCTCAAAGGCGCGGCAGCGCATCTGTTTCACATCGGCGACAGCCGGATCTACCGGCTGGCGGGCGCGTCGCTGGAGCAGCTCACCGAGGATCACCGCGTTCGGCTGTCTGCCGAGCAGAGCTATCTGGGCCGCGCGCTCGGCGTCAATCCGCAGGTCGAGATCGACTATCTGGCGGTGCCGGTCGTCCCCGGCGACCTGTTCGTGCTGGCGACCGACGGCGTGTATGAGCATGTCACGCAGCGCTTCGTCGTGCAGATCTTGCGCGGACATGCCGACGATCTCGACGCCGCGGCGCGGGCGATCATCGGCGAGGCGTTCAACAACGGCAGCGACGACAATCTCACCGTGCAGCTGGTGCGGATCGAGACCGTGCCGGATGTGGACACGATCGATCTGTTCGGCCGGGCGGCCGAGTTGCCGCTGCCGCCGCCGCTCGAGCCGCGCGCTGAATTCGATGGATATCGGATCCTTCGCGAGCTGCACGGCTCGAGCCGCAGCCACATCTATCTCGCCAGCGATCTCGCCACCGAAGAGCTGGTGGCGCTGAAGATCCCCTCGGCCGATCTGCGCGACGATCCGGACTATCGCAAGCGTTTCATGCTGGAGGAATGGGCGGCGCGGCGGATCGACAGTCCGCACGTGCTGAAGCCATGCGCGGTGCAGCGGCCCCGCCGCTATCTTTACGTCGCCTTCGAGTACATCGAAGGCCAGACGCTGGCGCAATGGATGATCGACCATCCGCGCGCGGAGCTTGAAACCGTCCGAGGCCTGATCGAGCAGATTGCCAAGGGGCTCTACGCTTTCCACCGCAAGGAAATGGTGCATCAGGATCTGCGCCCGGCCAACGTGCTGATCGACCGCAGCGGCACGGTGAAGATCATCGACTTCGGCTCGGTGCGGGTCGCCGGCGTCGCCGAGCTGGGACCGGCGGGGGGCGACGAGCTGCTCGGCACGGTGCAATACATGGCGCCGGAATATTTCGTCGGGCAGAGCGGTTCGGCGCTGTCGGATCAGTTCTCGCTCGGGGTGATCGCCTATCAGATGCTGACCGGCCGGCTGCCCTATGGCGCCGAACTGGCGCGCGCCAACCAGGCGCTGAAATCCCGCAAGCTGCGCTACAGCCCGGCCGCCGACCACAATCCCAAGGTGCCGGTTTGGGTCGACCGCGCGCTGCAACGCGCCGTCAGCCTGGAGCCTGCCAGGCGCTATCCGGCGCTGTCGGAATTCCTCCACGACCTGCGGCATCCGCGGGCCGACTATCTCGACGCCCGGCCGCAGCCGCTCGCCGCGCGCAATCCGCTATTGTTCTGGCAACTGTTATCGGCGCTGCTCGGATTGATGGTCGTGGCGCTGCTGGCGCGGCTGCACGGCGGCATCTGAGCGATCGCGCCGCGTCTGGAGCGATATTGAACAGGCTGCGGTTCTCGGGCAAGCTTCGCCGCCTTCAATCATCCAGGCTCACCGTTCATGCTCCGCATTGCCGTTCTGTGTCTGATCGCGATGGTCGCCGCCGCCAGCGGCGCGCGCGCCGCCGACACCGAGAAGCTGCTGCTGTCATCCCCCAAGGGCTTCAAGGTGGCTGCCGAAGCCAGCAACGCCAAGGAAAGCACCACGGTGCTGGTGCCGGGCAGCGAGAATATCGCCAGCGCCAGCACGCGGATCACGGCGCAGACGCTGTTCAAGCAGACCGACCAATCACCCGAGGCGTTTCGCGAGGCGAGCCAGAAGAAGGCCGCAGCGGAATGCCCCGGCGCGCGGTTCGAGCAGCTGCGGCACGGCAATGAAAACCTGTATCCGATGGTGATGTGGAGCGAGAGTTGCCCGCAGGCCAAGGAGGCCGGCAAGCCGGCGCTGACCTGGTGGAAGGCGGTGCAGGGCCGCGAGAACTTCTATGCGCTGCGGATGACCGCGGCCGCCGAGCCGGATGCCAAGCAGCGCAAGCTGTGGACTCGTTTCTTCGAAGTGACGCGGGTCTGCGACAGCCGCGTTCCCGGCCAGCGCTGTACGACCAAATAACCGGGCGGGCGGCCGGCCGATCGGGTGCGGCTTTGATGCCGGACATGGCGGGGTCATCATCGGCGGCCTATAACGTCGTCACCGGGGCAAGGACGCGTGCATCGACATGACTGTACCGTGGCATCTCGTTGCGCTGGCTTTCGCCGTCTGCCTCTTCGTTGCGGCACCCGGGTTCCGGCGCGTCTATTACTTCGTCAGCCTGTGCTATGCGGGCGCGATCGCGGCGCAGAGCCTGGTGTTCGCACTGCTATTCGCCACCACCATCTCCGGCTGGGTGACGTTGCAGCTTCTGCTGCTGCTGGTGTACGGCGTGCGGCTCGGCGCGTTCCTGGCGGTGCGCGAGCGCAATCCCGCTTATGCGGCCGAGCTCGCCCGCGCCGAGCGCCGCACTGCCGAGCTGAAGCTGTGGCATCAAATCGCGATCTGGCTCGGCGTCAGCCTGCTGTTCACGCTGTTGTTCCTGCCCGCGCTGCTGACGCTGTCGCTACAGGCGCAGGGGGTGTGGCCGGTGTCGACGCCGCTCGGCGTGATGATCATGGCGGTGGGGCTGTGGGTCGAGAGCCTCGCCGACTGGCAGAAGTATCGCTACAAGGCCGAGCACCCGACGCATTATTGCGACACCGGGCTGTATCGCCTGGTGCGTTGTCCGAACTATCTCGGCGAGATGGTGTTCTGGTTCGGCGTGTGGTTCTCGGGCCTGTCGGCCTATGGCTCCGGCGCGGCCTGGGCGCTGTCGCTGCTCGGGATGCTGTACATTCTGGCGCTGATGACGGCCGCATCCGCGGGGCTCGAGCGCAAGCAGGACGAACGCTACGGCGATCGGCCGGACTATCAGGCGTACGTTCGGACCGTGCCGATCCTGTTTCCGTGGGTGCCGCTCTACACCTTGCGCAAGCTGCTGATCCGGTTTCGCTGAACTTGGCCGGACTCACAAAAAAGCCCCGCGCGAGCGGGGCTTTTCGTGAGCGATGCGAGGCCGATCAGAACCGGCGGAAGCAGCGGCCGTGACGCCAGGCGTAGCCGGGAGGGCAGGCGCGGGGCGCGACGACGCGCGGCGGCACCACGACCGGACGGCCATAGCCGGGGCGGGCATACATCGGACGGCAGCGGCCCATCGGACCACGCGCCCAGCCCGGACCGCAGCCTTGCGCGACCTGGATCACGTCGCCGGTCGCGGGCGAGCCCAGCGGCGCCAGCGGCATCGCATTGGCTGCACCGGCTCCCACCAGCGTCGCGGCGAACAAGGCGGCGGCAAAGATCTTCTTCATTTGTCGGTTCTTCCCTTCACTGGCCGATCAGCGGCTCTGTGACCATCGCGGCCGCTTCGATCCGAAGGCAGCCCGCGTGTTACTCGTCCCCAGATTTCGTTTAGCCGATTCGGTCTGAACACGGCATGAATGCAGCCGCACCCGTCTGCACGCTGCCGGACACAGCGATGCGGCGAACGACTTGCGCCGTCGCCGCATCTGCTCACAGTGAAGTTGCGAGCGAGCTGTTAGTTGGCGTTGCCGCTGCTCGGGGCCGCGCGGGGAGCGGGGGCTGCGCCGGTGGTCACGCCGTTCTGCGCGTTCGGATCGGCGCCGCGAGGCGTTACGTCGCGAACGCCGGGCGGCACCGGCGGCGCGTTGTGCGCATCGGTCTGGCCGGGGGGCGGCGGTGAGGTCTGGGTCGCGACGGACGGATTGTTTGGATCGGTCGACGGCCCGCTCATGCCATAGAACACGGCGGCGAACACCAGCACGATCGCGACGGCGAACAGCGCGAGCCGCCCGGACGTCACCGGGCCTTCGCGCATCTCCGGATCGGCCTGCAACTGCGCATCGAGCTGCGACGGCGTGCGGGGATCGTCGGGCGCCGTGTCGCGCCGGTAGGGATCGTCAGGATTGCGTTGCGCCATGGAGTCCTCCTTTCGGCTTCCTCCACCAATCCATCGCCTAACCTTCCGTTCCCGCGCCGCCCTTGGTTCCCCGGCCGAATCACGATCACCACCGATGGAACGTGTTGCGGTGCACCGGACATGATCGTTCGCCGAGCCGCGACGTGGCGGCACTTCATGCAAGCGGGATGCGGCTTTTGAGACATCAAAATGCGAACAGGCGGAATGCCTTGAACGCGCGGCTTTTTGTGGTGCGCGAGGCGGAAAAACCAGCTTAGACTGTTTCGAAACAGAGACCGCTTCAGCGGCCGAATGGCCCTTGCGGTCCAATGCCTTTCGCGAGGGCCGGATGGGAATCGACCAGGGACCGATCAGTCTCGATCAGAAATACACGCAGCACTCAGGACACGTCTTCCTCACCGGCATCCAGGCGCTGGTGCGGCTGCCGATGGCGCAGGTCCGGCGCGACCGCGCGGCCGGCCTCAACACCGCCGGCTTCGTCACCGGCTATCGCGGCTCGCCGCTCGGCGGCTACGATCAGCAGCTCGTCGCCGCGCGCCATCATCTCGAACAGTACAACGTCAAATTCCAGCCGGGCGTGAACGAAGACCTAGCCGCCACCGCGATCTGGGGCACGCAGCAGCTCAATCTGTCGCCCGGCGCCAAGTACGACGGCATCACCGGCATCTGGTACGGCAAGGGTCCGGGCGTCGATCGCTGCGGCGACGTGTTCCGCCATGCCAACGCCGCGGGTTCGGCCAAACACGGCGGCGTGCTGTGTCTCGCCGGCGACGATCATGGCGCCAAGTCGTCGACCGTGCCGCATCAGTCCGACCACGCCTTCATCGCCGCGTTGATGCCGTATCTGTATCCGTCGTCGATCCACGAGATGATCGAGATGGGGCTGCTCGGCATCGCGATGTCGCGTTACTCCGGCTGCTGGGTCGGCATGAAGGTGATCACCGAGACGGTGGAGACCACCGCGGAGATCAATCTCGCCGACGAGATGAAGCCGTTCGTGATTCCGACCGACTTCGAGATGCCGCCGGGCGGGCTCAATCTGCGCTGGCCGGATGATCGCTACGACCAGGACCGCCGGCTGCAGGACTACAAGGGCTTCGCCGCGATCGCATTCGCCCGCGCCAACAAGGTCAACCGCATCACCATGGATTCGCCGAACGCGCGGTTCGGCATCATGGCGTCCGGCAAGAGCTACGAGGACGTGCGCCAGGCGCTGCGCGAGCTCGGTGTCGACGAGCAGGTCGCCGCCCGGATCGGCCTGCGGCTGTACAAGATCGGCATGCCGTGGCCGCTGGAGCCAGAAGGCGTGCAGGAATTCGCGCGTGGGCTCGAAGAGATCTTCGTCGTCGAAGAGCGCCGCGAGATCGTCGAGAACCAGGTCAAGCAGCTGTTGTTCGGGATGCGCGACCGGCCGCGCGTGATCGGCAAGATGGACGATCACAACCATCGCTTCCTGCCGTTCGCGGAGGAACTGAGCGTCGCCAAGGTCGCGACCTCGATGGTCGACCGGCTGCTGGCGATGGAGATCGATCCGACGATCGCCGAGATGCTGCGCGCCAAGGCCGACTGGTTCCATGGCCGCGACGCCTCGCAGGTGCAGGCGGTGGTGCCGATCGCGCGCACGCCGTATTTCTGCTCGGGCTGTCCGCACAACACCTCGACCAAGGTGCCCGAAGGCAGCCGCGCGCTCGGCGGCATCGGCTGTCACTTCATGTCGCTATGGATGGATCGCTCGACCGAGACCTTCACCCATATGGGCGGCGAGGGCGTGCCGTGGACCGGCATCGCGCCGTTCACCGACGAGAAGCACATCTTCGCCAATCTCGGCGACGGCACCTACTTTCATTCCGGCAGCCTCGCGATCCGGCAGTCGATCGCCTCGAAGGCCAACATCACCTACAAGATCCTTTACAATGACGCGGTCGCGATGACCGGCGGTCAGCGTCACGACGGCGATCTGTCGCCGCAGCAGATCACCTACCAGCTGCATTCCGAAGGCATCCGCGAGATCTATCTGGTCTCTGAAAATCCCGAGGCCTATCCGGCCGACACCATCGCGCCGGGCGTGCATCTGCGCCACCGCGACGAGCTCGATGCGGTGATGAAGGAATGCCGCGAGATCAACGGCACCTCGGCGATCGTGTTCGTGCAGACCTGCGCGGCGGAAAAGCGCCGGCGCCGCAAGCGCGGCCTGATGGAAGATCCGGCGCGCCGGGTGATGATCAACGCCGCGGTATGCGAAGGCTGCGGCGATTGCTCGGTGCAGTCGAACTGCATTTCGGTCGAGCCGCTGGAGACCGAGCTGGGCCGCAAGCGCGCCATCAACCAGTCGACCTGCAACAAGGATTACTCCTGCCTCAAGGGCTTCTGCCCGTCCTTCATCACCATCGACGGCGGTAAGCTGCGCAAGCGCGCGGCGGTCGATCTCGGCGATCTCGGTTCGTTGCCGGAGCCGTCAACGCGGCCCGGGCTGGATAAGCCCTACAACGTCGCGGTCGGCGGCGTTGGCGGCACCGGCGTGCTGACGATCGGCGCGCTGCTCGGCATGGCGGCGCATATCGAAGGCAAGGCGTCGATGATCCTCGACATGTCGGGCCTGGCGCAGAAGGGCGGCGCGGTGCTCAGCCACGTCCGGCTGTCGGACAAGCCGGAGGACGTCACCTGTTCGCGGATCGTCACCGGCACCGCCGACGTGCTGATCGTCGCCGACGAGGTGATGGCGATCTCCAAGGAGACGCTGTCGCTATGCGAAGCCGGCCGCACCCACGGCGTCGTCAACACCCATCTGATCCCGATCGCCGACTTCATCCGCAACCGCGACTTCGATTTCCAGACCCGCAAGGTCAACAGCGTGCTCGAAGCGGCGCTGCGCAAGGACTCGGCGTTCCTCGATTTCACCAAGGCGGCCGAGACGCTGCTCGGCGACTCGATCGCCACCAACATGATGATGATGGGCTTCGCCTATCAGCAGGGTCTGTTGCCGCTGTCGGCGACCGCGATCGAGCAGGCGATCGAACTCAACGGCGTGTCAATCAAGATGAACACCCAGGCGTTCCGGCTCGGCCGGCTCGCCGCCGCCGATCCGGCACGGCTGGCCTCGCTGCTGCACGGCGCCGATCATGCCACCGCCGGCAAGACCCAGGGCGAGATGTCGCTGGACGAGATCATCGCGCATCGCAGCGCGCTGCTCACCTCGTATCAGGGCAAGCGGCTGGCCAAGCGCTACGCCGACCTGGTCGCCAAGGTGCGCAGCGCCGCGGAGGCCGGCGGCTACGGCGAGGCGCTGCCGCGTGCGGTGGCGCTGAACTACGCCAAGCTGCTCGCCTACAAGGACGAGTACGAAGTGGCACGGCTGCTGACCGAGCCGGGCTTCGAACAGCAGATCCGCGATCAGTTCGAAGGCGACTACAAGATCAGCTTCAACCTCGCGCCGCCGATCCTGCCCGGCATCGATCTCACCGGCCGGCCGAAGAAGCGGCAGTTCGGCGAGGCGATGCGCCCGGTGTTCCGGACGATGGCGAAGTTCAGCTTCCTGCGCGGCACGCCGCTCGATCCATTCGGCTATCACCCCGAGCGCAAGCTGGAGCGAAAACTGATCGCCGACTACGAGGCGGATGTCGCCAGCGTGCTGCAGCATCTGTCGCCGGCGACGATCGACACCGCGGTGGAGCTGCTCGCGATGCCGGACCGGATTCGCGGCTACGGCCCGATCAAGCAGAAGTCGGTGGACGACACCGCGCCGCGGTTCGCCGAACTCCGCGCCAATCTGCGCGCCCCGCAACCCGCGCCGCCGCGGCAGATGGCGGCGGAGTAGGTCGTTCGCAGTTTATCCGCGTCATTGCGAGGAGCGCAGCGACGAAGCAATCCAGCAGCCCGGTGCATTGGGCCTTGGATTGCTTCGCTTCGCTCGCAATGACGGAGAGCTCTTTCCCTCTGGCTCACTGTGACGAGGCGACCTCAAGACATTCCGCGACGTGGTAATTGTCGCCGCGCGCGAACACGCTTGCCAAGGTCGCTTGGAGCGGTCACAAAAACCGTCCGACCAAACGCCAGCGGAGAACTGCGTTGACAATAAGAGGCAAGGCTTACATTGCCGGCATCTACGAACATCCCACGCGCCACGCGCCCGATAAATCCATCGCCCAGCTCCACGCCGAAGTCGCCAAAGGTGCGCTCGACGACGCCGGCCTGACCAAGGCCGACATCGACGGCTACTTCTGCGCCGGCGACGCGCCCGGCGGCGTGATGGCGATGGTCGATTATCTCGGCCTCAAGGTTCGCCATTTCGATTCGACCGACACCGGCGGCTGCTCCTATCTGGTGCATCTCGGCCATGCCGCGGAAGCGATCGCCGCCGGCCGCTGCTCGGTCGCGCTGATCACGCTGGCCGGCAAGCCGCGGACCGGCGCGCTGCCGCCGCGCCCGGTCGGCGCCGAAGGTGACTTCGAACTGGCTTATGGCGCCACCACGCACAACGTCTATGCGATGTGCGCCGCGCGCCACATGCACCAGTACGGCACCACGTCCGAACAGCTCGCCTGGATCAAAGTCGCGGCCTCGCATCATGCGCAGTACAACGAGCACGCGATGCTGCGCGACGTCGTCACCGTCGAGGACGTGCTGAACTCGCCGCTGATCGCCGATCCGCTGCACCGGATGGATTGCTGCGTCGTCACCGACGGCGGCGGTGCGCTGATCGTCACCACCGAGGAGATCGCACGCAGCCTGAAGAAGCCGCTGGTGCGGATGATCGGCGCCGGCGAGGCGATCAAGGGGCCGCGCGGTGGCCACAACCTCGATCTGACCTATTCGGCCGGCGTGTGGTCCGCGCCGCCGGCGTTCGAGATGGCCGGCGTCACGCCGAAGGACATCAAGTACGCTTCGATCTACGACAGCTTCACCATCACGGTGCTGATGCAGCTCGAAGATCTCGGCTTCTGCGAAAAGGGGCAGGGCGGCAAGTTCGTCGCCGACGGCAACCTGATCTCGGGCGTTGGCAGGCTGCCGTTCAACACCGACGGCGGCGGTCTGTGCAGCAACCACCCGGTCAATCGCGGCGGCATGACCAAGCTGCTCGAAGCCGTGCGGCAGCTCCGCGGTGAGGCGCATCCCAAGGTGCAAGTGCCGAACTGCGACCTCGCGATCGCTCATGGCACCGGCGGCATGCTCGGCATCCGCCACGCCGCCTCGACCTGCATTCTGGAGCGCGTGTGATGAACAGCCCCGTGAAATATCCCGCGCCTCAGGGCAACGCCGAAACCAAGCCGTTCTGGGATGCGGCGACCGAAGGCAAGCTGCTGATCAAGCGGTGCACCGCTTGCGGCGAAGCGCATTACTTCCCGCGCGCGCTGTGCCCGTTCTGCTTCTCCGACCAGACGGTGTGGGAAGAGAGCAAGGGTGAGGGCGAGATCTACAGCTACAGCCTGATGCGCAAATCGCCGACCGGTCCTTACGCGATCGGCTACGTCACGCTGAAGGAAGGCCCGTCGGTGCTGACCAACTTCGTCGACTGCGATTTCGCATCGCTGAAGATCGGCACCAAGGTCAAGGTGGTGTTCAAGCCCAGCGACGGCGGCGCACCGCTGCCGTTCTTTACGGTGGCCTAGCCGCGTCATTGCGAGCGAAGCGAAGCAATCCAGCGCCGCGTATGGCGCATGTGGATTGCTTCGTCGCTTCGCTCCTCGCAATGACGGGGAGGCCGAGTTTTTCGTCAAAGAGATAAAACAAAGGAGAAGCCGATGTCGGCCCGCTATGACGAACTGATGGCGCTGAAGAGCGTCGGCCAGAAATACGCCTACACCGATCGCGATGTGATGCTCTACGCCTATGGCATCGGCATGGGCGCCGATCCGATGGACGAGAAGGAGCTCGGCTTCGTCAACGAGGCGACCTACACCGAGCGTCCTTTGAAAGTGGTGCCGACCTTCGCGTCGGTCGCGGCGTGGGGCGCAGGGCCGGGCGAGATGAATCTCAACCGGCTGCTGGTGGTCGACGGCGAGCGCGACATCACCTTCCACCGGCCGATGCCGGTGGCGGCGAACATCACCGCCGATTCCAGCGTCGTCGAAGTGTACGACAAGGGCAAGGACAAGGGCGTGGTGATCCGTCACCAGACCATCCTGCGGGATGAAGCCGGTGAGGCCCTGGCGACGCTGCTGGCGTCGCGCTTCGCCCGCGGCGACGGCGGCTTCGGCGGCCCGGCGCTGGAGCAGCCCGAGCCGCACAAGATGCCGGATCGCGCGCCCGATCGCAGCGTCGACATCTCGACCCGGCCGGACCAGGCGTTGATCTACCGGCTGTGCGGCGACCGCAATCCGCTGCATTCCGATCCCGAGTTCGCCCAGAAGGCCGGTTTCCCGCGCCCGATCCTGCACGGCATGTGCACCTACGGCCTGACTTGCCGCGGCGTGCTGCAGACCTACGCCGATTACGACGCGTCGGCGTTCCGGCAGCATGCGGTGCGGTTCTCTTCGCCGGTGTATCCGGGCGAGACCGTCACCATGGACATGTGGAAGGACGGCAACGTGATCTCGTTCGAAGCGCGAGTGAAGGCGCGCAACGTCACGGTGATCAAGAGCGGCCGGACGGTGCTGGGCTGAGTGGAGAACGACGCTTATTTCGAGTGATGCGTCATGCCCGGACTTGATCCGGGCATCCATCCCTTCGAACAAGATGGATTGCCGGGTCGAGCCCGGCAATGACGACAACAGACGCGGTCAGCGCGCAGGCAACAACGGGAGGACGCGATGGGATTGCTCGATGGCAAGGTGGCGTTGATCACCGGAGCGGGCGGCGGGCTGGGTGAGGCCTACGCCAAGTTGTTCGCGCGCGAAGGCGCCGCGGTGGTGGTCAATGATCTCGGCGGACCGCGGGACGGTTCGGGCTCCGACGCCGGCATGGCGCAGCAGGTGGTCGATGCCATCAAGGCCGCGGGCGGCCGCGCCGTCGTGAACACCGCCGACATCTCGACGATGGCCGGCGGACAGTCGGTGTTCGACGACGCCATCAAGCATTTTGGCCGCGCCGATATCCTGGTCAACAATGCCGGCATCCTGCTCGACCAGACCTTTGCCAAGGTGTCGGAGTCGAACTGGGACAAGGTGATGAAGGTGCACCTCAAGGGCACGTTCTGCGTCACCCAGCCGGTGTTCAAATGGATGAAGGACAATGGCGGCGGCGTAATCGTCAACACCTCGTCGACCTCGGGCCTGCTCGGCAATTTCGGCCAGAGCAACTATGGCGCCGCGAAGGGCGGCATCTGGGGCCTGTCCAACGTGCTGGCGATCGAGGGCCGCAAATACAACATCCGGATCTGGACTTTGGCGCCGGGCGCGCTGACCCGGATGACCGAGGACCTGCCGCGCTACCGCGAGAACCCGGGCGCGGCGCTGACGCCGGAGGGGATCGCCCCGGCGGTGCTCTACATGGTCTCCGGCCTGTCCGGCGATCAGACCGGCAAGGTGCTCGGCGTCTCCGGCCCGCGCGGGGTGCGCGAGATGAAGCTGATGGAGATGGAAGGCTGGAAGCCGCCGCACGACGCCTGGTCGGCGGAGGACATTGTGACCCACGCCGGCGAGATTTTCTTTTCGGAAGAGGCTATCAAGGCGGCCGGGCGCCCGCGCTGAACGGGCGCCGTGCGGCGCCGCCCGGGGACCACCTGGCGGCGAACGCCGGTGCTGCGCAGCTCGACCTGCCGGCATCGGTGAAACCCATCGAAAGGCCCACTTCATGAAGCTCACCCCGGAAGCCGCAGGCACCTTCGCCATCGCGCCGACCCCGTTCCACGACGATGGAAAGATCGACGACGTTTCGATCGATCGTCTGACCGATTTCTACGCGGAGGTCGGCTGTGAGGGCGTCACCGTGCTCGGCATTCTCGGTGAGGCGCCGAAGCTCGATGCGGCCGAGGCCGAGGCGGTGGCGACCCGCTTCATCAAGCGCGCCAAGTCGATGCAGACGATCGTCGGCGTCTCGGCGCCGGGCTTCGCCGCGATGCGCCGGCTGGCGCGGCTGTCGATGGATGCGGGCGCGGCCGGCGTCATGATCGCGCCGCCGCCGGCGCTGCGCACCGACGAGCAGATCACCACCTATTTCCGCCAGGCCACCGAGGCGATTGGCGATGACGTACCCTGGGTGCTGCAGGATTATCCGCTGACGCTGTCGGTGGTGATGACCCCGAAGGTGATCCGGCAGATCGTCATGGACAGCGCGTCCTGCGTGATGCTGAAGCATGAGGACTGGCCGGGGCTCGAGAAGATCACCACGCTGCGCGGCTTCCAGAAGGACGGATCGTTGCGCCCACTGTCGATCCTGTGCGGCAATGGCGGCCTGTTCCTGGATTTCGAGATGGAGCGCGGCGCCGACGGCGCCATGACCGGCTACTGCTTCCCGGACATGCTGGTGGATGTCGTCAAGCTGTCGAAGGCCGGGCAGCGCGATCTCGCCCACAACCTGTTCGACGCGCATCTGCCGCTGATCCGCTACGAGCATCAGCAGGGCGTCGGCCTGTCGGTTCGCAAATACGTGCTGAAGAAGCGCGGGTTGTTGTCGTCGAGCGCGCAGCGCAAGCCGGGCGCGAGCCTCACCGACACGGCACGCGAAGAAGTCGATTATCTGCTGTCGCGGCTGGCGCGGGTCGACAAACGCGCCGATCTCGAACCGCGCAGCAAAGCTGCGGAGTAACACCATGACCGTTGAAGCTGCCGCGCGTCCCGCATCGACCATCGTGCTGTTGCGTCAGGCCGCGGCCGGCTTCGACGTGTTCATGATGGTCCGGAATTATCAGGTCGAGTTTGCCTCCGGGGCGTTGGTGTTCCCCGGCGGCAGCGTCGATGCCGGCGACCGCGACATCGTCGGGCGGCCGGAGCTGTATGCCGGCGTCGACGGATCGGTCGGTCCGGCGCTGGAATTCCGGATTGCAGCGATCCGCGAGACCTTCGAGGAAAGCGGCATCCTGCTGGCGCGGCCGCGTGGCAGCGACGCGCTGGTCGCCGCCAGCCGCGCCGGCGAGATCGAAGCGGCGCATCGCAAGGCACTGTGCGACGGCAGCATCGCGTTTGCGCAGATCCTGGCCGACAACGAACTGGTGCTGGCGCTCGATCTGCTGGTGCCTTACGCGCACTGGATCACGCCGGAGAAGCTGCCGAAGCGGTTCGACACCTGGTTCTTCCTGGCCGAGGCGCCGCCCGAACAACTCGGCATGCACGACGGCGGGGAGACCACCGATTCGATCTGGCTGTCGCCGCGCGAGGCGCTCGACGGTGGCGACAGCGGTCGCTTCACGCTGCCGTTTCCGACCACCCGCAATCTGATCCGGCTCGGCCAGCAGCCGAGCGTCGCCGCAGCGCTCGATCACGCACGTGCACAGAGCATTGTGACCGTGCTGCCGATCATGACCAAGGACGGCGACAAGCGTTTGCTGCGGATTCCGGCGGAAGCCGGTTACGACGGCGACCTGTTCGAATTCTCCGGCGCGTAGTTCGCAGCCGCGGCATCGCAATGCAGCGCGCGGCGCATTGCATTGCGAGATCATAACTGCGTCTGCATCTCGTCCGCATTCTGGTTGACGCTCTCTCGACTGCGCGCAACACTTCCGCTCGGCCCGGCAAGAGGCCGTGTAGGGAGCGAATGCATGAGGAAGCCTGCTGACGCGGTGCGGACTGCGCACCGACCTGTCCAACATCCAGCGATACGATTAGCTGCGAGGCGCCTCGGCGCCGCGGCGCTGATGGCCGCGCTGCTGGCGCCGGCGATCGCCATCGCGCAAGACGCCAAAGGCTCCGCCGCGCATATCCGCGCGGTGACAGGTGCGGTCGACAGTGCGGCGATCGTCGCCAACGCCAAGACCACCAAGGATTGGCCGAGCTACGGCCTCGACTACGCCGAGACCCGCTTCAGCAAGCTCGACCAAATCAACGCCGACAACGTCAAACAGCTCGGCCTGCAATGGAGCTACAGCCTCGGCTCCGAGCGCGGCGTCGAAGCGACGCCGGTGGTGGTCGACGGCATCATGTACGTCACGGCGTCGTGGAGCGTCGTGCATGCGATCGACACCCGCACCGGCAAGAAGCTGTGGACCTTCGATCCCAAGGTCGATCACTCCAAGGGCTATCGCGGCTGTTGCGATGTCGTGAACCGCGGTGTCGCGCTGTACAAGGGCAAGGTGTTCGTCGGTGCCTATGACGGCCGGCTGATCGCGCTCGATGCTGCGACCGGCAACAAGGCGTGGGAGATCGACACGCTGATCGATCACGAACATTCCTACACCATCACCGGCGCGCCGCGGGTGTTCAACGGCAAGGTGGTGATCGGCAATGGCGGCGCCGAGTACGGCGCGCGCGGTTACGTCACTGCCTATGATGCCGAGACCGGCAAGCAGGCGTGGCGCTGGTTCACGGTGCCGGGCGATCCGAGCAAGCCGTTCGAAGACGAGTCGATGGAGAAGGCCGCCAAGACCTGGGACCCGGCCGGCAAATGGTGGGAGAATGGCGGCGGCGGCACGGCGTGGGACACCATCACGTTCGATCCCGATCTCAACCTGATCTATGTCGGCACCGGCAACGGCTCGCCATGGAATCGGAATCTGCGCAGCCCGGCCGGCGGCGACAACCTGTATCTGGCGTCGATCGTCGCGCTGAATGCCGACACCGGCAAATACGTCTGGCACTATCAGGAGACGCCCGGCGACAACTGGGACTACACCTCGACCCAGCCGATGATCCTCGCGGACATTCCGATCGACGGCAAGCCGCGCAAGGTGATCCTGCACGCGCCGAAGAACGGCTTCTTCTTCGTGATCGACCGCACCAACGGACAGTTCATCTCGGCGAAGAACTTCGTCGATGTGACCTGGGCGACCGGCTATGACTCCAATGGCCGTCCGATCGAAGTGCCGGAAGCACGCTCTGCGGACAAATCGTTCGACGCGATTCCGGGGCCGTATGGCGCGCACAACTGGCACCCGATGTCGTTCAATCCGCAGACCGGCCTAGTGTACCTGCCGGCGCAGGGCGTGCCGATCAATCTCACCGGCGAGAAGGCGCTGACCCAGAACAAGATGGAGCCGTTCAAGTTCGGCTCGACCACGGGCTGGAATGTCGGCTTCACGCTGAATGCAGTGCCGCCGAAGAACCTGCCGTTCGGCCGGCTGGTGGCGTGGGACCCGGTGCAGCAGAAGGAAGCCTGGCGCGCCGAATACGTCTCGCCGTGGAATGGCGGCACGCTGACCACCGCGGGCAACCTCGTATTCCAGGGCACGGCCGACGGCCGCTTCGTGGCCTACAACGCCAAGACCGGCGAGAAGCTGTGGGAGAGCCCGCTCGGCACCGGCGCGGTGGCGGCGCCTGCGACCTACATGGTCGACGGCGTGCAATACGTCTCGATCGCGGTCGGCTGGGGCGGCGTGTTCGGCATCAGCGCCCGCGCCACCGAGACCGAGGCGCCGGGCACGGTGTACACCTTCGCGGTCGGCGGCAAGGCCAAGATGCCGGAGTTCGCCAAGTATCAGATGGGCAATCTGCTCACCGGCATCGAGTACGATCCGAAGGACGTGGCCGAGGGGACGGCGATCTACGTCGCCGCCTGCGCGACCTGCCACGGCGTGCCCGGCGTCGACCGCGGCGGCAACGTCAAGAACCTCGGCTACTCGACCACCGAGCGGATCGCCCACCTCAAGGACATCGTGTTCAAGGGGCCGTTCCGCGACAAGGGCATGCCGGACTTCACCGGCAAGCTGACCGAAGCCGACGTGGTGAAGATCCAGGCCTTCATCCAAGGCACCGCGGACGCGATCCGGCCGAAAAAATAGCCGTCGATACTCTGCTGCCGCCCGGCTGATCCCGGGCGGCGATCGCTTCCATCACAACCTGAAGACCCCGGCAGCCCGGCGCTGCCCGGGTCTGCTTCGGCGATTGTTGACAGCGCACCGACGCTGTACTGTCGGCGGCGCAAGTGCGGGAGCAGGACGCCCGCACAGGGAGCGTCGGTCTCGTCAGCATGCCAAACGCTGTTTCATCGTTCATCCAGAGCGTGAGGACACGCACGCTCTCGATCGGACAGATGACGTTCGGCAGCTTCCTGTTGCTGCTGACGATCATCGCCGCCACCTCGATCGGCAGCGTGGTGGCGATCCGGCATATCGACCGCACCTTCGGCGAGTTGCAGCGGCTGCAGAGCGTCGGCGATCTCGCCGAAGAGATCGAGCGGCGGATGAGCGATCTGCGCTTCGCCGCGCGCCAGGCGGTGACCGAACCCGGGGCGCAGCCGGCCAGCAAGGTGTTCACCGCCGCATCCGCGCTCACCGAACTTCTGAAGAAGACCCGCCTGGAGCTGGCGCCGGATCAGCAGGAGATGCTCGACGGCGTCACCGAGCGGCTGACCAATTATCGCGACGGGCTGCAGCGCATCACCGAGCTGATGCAGCGCCGCGGCGAGCTGGTGGCGAAGATCCCGGCGCTGCGCGAGGCGTTCGAGGCCACGATCGCCGGCCTGTCCGATCGCAAGCTTGCCGGCGAACTGCATTCGGCCCAGATCAAGGTCGGGGCCGCGCTGCTGTCGCGCGACCTGATGGGTGCCAGCGACGCGGCACGGCGGATGCGGGCGCTGCCGATCGGCGATGCGGCTGCGGCCCGTTCGGTGCGCGACTACGCCGAGCTGATCGCCGCGACCGCGGCGGTGGAGCAGGAGATCGCCGATCTCGACCGCGACGTGCTCGGCACCGAGGGGCGGCTGATCGGCAAGGTCACAGAGTTGCTGCGCGATGCCGCCGCGCGTCGCGGACGGGTGCTGTCGCGCGATCTCGCCCGCACGCTGGCCGAAGACAAATGGCAGAGCATCGTGCTCGGCATCGCCGGCGTGCTGGTCGGCTGGATGGCGGCGGCCTTCGTGGTTCGCCGCACCGTCGGACCGCTGACCGCGATCACCCGGGCGATCCGCTCGCTGGCGGCGGGGCAGCAATTCACCGCGATCCCGGCGACCGACGTGAAGAACGAGATCGGCGATATCGCCCGCGCCGCCGAAGTGTTCCGTCGCACCCTGGTCGAGGCCGACAACGCCCGCGAAGCTGCGGTGCGGGCGCTCGCGGAGCAGCGGCTCGCTGAAGAGAGCTATCGCAAGCTGTTCGAGGGCTCGATCGACGGCATTTATGTGACGACGCCCGACGGTGCGCTGCTCAACGCCAATCCGGCGCTGGCGCGGATGATGGGCTATGACAGCCCGGCCGAACTGATCCGCGCCACCGCCGACGTCACCACCACGATCTACATCGATCCGGCCAAGCGCGAGCAATATCGCGAACTGATGCAGCGCGACGGCATGGTGCGCGAATTCGAGTATCAGGCACGCAAACGCAATGGCGACGAGCTGTGGCTGTCGGATAGCGCCGGTGCGGTCCGCGACGAGGCGGGCAACGTCATCCGCTACGAAGGTGCGGTACGCGATATCACCGATCAGAAGCGCGCCGAGCAGGCGGTCGCCGAGAGCCGGCTGCTGCTGCAGCAGGTTATCGACACCGTTCCGGCGGTGATCAACGTCAAGGATACCGAGCTGCGCTACGTGCTGATGAACCGCTACATGGCGGGCGTGTTCGGCATTCACCCACGCGACGCGATCGGCCACACCACCGCGGAGCTGATGTCGCGGTTCGGCTCGCACAAGACCGACGCCAACGACAAGCGCGTGCTGGAGACCGGCGAGGGCCTCGGCTTCTACGAGGAGGAGTATCGCGACGCCACCGGCGCGGTGCGGCAGTGGCTGGTCAACAAGATGCCGCTGAAGGACGCTGACGGTCAGATCGAGCGGATCGTCACGGTGGCGCTCGATATCGGCGAGCGCAAGCGCGGCGAACTCGAGATGCGCCAGGCCAAGGACGCGGCGGAGGCGGCGCTGCGAAACCTGCGCGAGACCCAGCAGTCGCTGATCGAAGCCGAAAAGCTCGCCGCGCTCGGCCGGTTGGTCGCCGGCGTCGCGCACGAGGTCAACAATCCGGTCGGCATCAGCCTGACGGTGGCCTCGGCGCTGGAGCGCAAGGCCGCGGTGTTCGCCACCGAGGTGGCGCGCGGCGAGTTGAAGCGGTCGCGCCTCAACGAATTTTTGGAGACGACGCGCGATGCCTCGTCACAGCTGGTCGCCAATCTCAACCGCGCCGCCGAGCTGATCCAGTCGTTCAAGCAGGTCGCAGCCGACCGCAACTACTCGGACCAGCGCCTGTTCGATCTCGGCGATCTCACCGAGCAGGTTGTGATGAGCCTGCGGCCGGGCCTGCGCAAACACAATCTGACGCTGAACGTCGAGTGCCAGCCCGGGCTGATGATGAATTCCTATCCGGGCCCTTACGGCCAGGTGCTGACCAACCTGTTCCTGAATTCGGTGGCACACGCGTTTCCAAACGGCCGTGCCGGCACGGTCGAGATCCAGGTGCGGGCGGCGGGCAACGATCACGTCGTGGTGGCGTATTCCGACGACGGCTGCGGCATGAGCCTCGACGTCCGCCGCCGCGCGTTCGATCCGTTCTTCACCACCCGGCGCGACCAGGGCGGCACCGGCCTCGGCCTGCATATCGTCTACAACATCATCACCAACCGGCTCGGCGGCCGGCTCGAACTCGACTCCGAGCCGGGGAACGGCACCCGCATCCTGATGACGCTGCCGCGGACCGCGCCGCAAGAGCGCGCCGAGCTGTCGGCGGCTTCGGCCTCATAGGGAAGGGCGCGGACGACTGCCGCTGCGGCGCGTCAATCGGCGGGCGCGAGCCATCGTAGCGTGGCGCGAAACAGCTGGCTGGATTTGCCGACCAGCGCGGTGCCGGTCATCACCGCGGATTTGCCATCCGACGTGCCGGTGACGCCAACCCCGACCGGCTCCTTCTGGCCGCCGAACAGCGGATTGGCGTCGGGGCTCGGGGTGTGCTGGGTGACGGTGACCTCGCCCTTGAAGCTGTCGCCCGAGACCACGTAGCTGCCGACGTAATACAGATAAGCGTCGCCGCCGAGGATCTTGCCGTCGCGAAACAGCGCCACGCCGCTGCCCTTGCCGGAGCGGCCGTCGAGCAGATCAACGTGGAGCGAATACAGCCCGTTTTTCATCACGTTCCCCGCTGCGCCCACAACTGATCGGACGCACCGTCCCGTTATGCCAAAGCGGGTGAACGGGCGTCAACGTGACAGGATATCCGGTGCCCGCCGCCGAGCCGGCGAGCCTCCTCGCGGATGGAGCCCTCGGCTCGGGGCGCCGAGGGCAGGGCGGTGATCAGGCCGCCCGGACGGTGTTGAGGAACTTGGAGACTTCGGTCTTCAGCCGGTTGCTGTCGGCGGACAGCGACTGGGCCGCGGTCAGCACCTGCGACGAGGCCGAGCCGGTCTCACTCGCACCGCGCTGCACGTCGGTGATGTTCGAGGACACCTGGTGCGTCCCTTGCGCCGCCTGCTGCACGTTGCGGGAGATCTCCAGGGTGGCGGCGCCTTGCTCTTCCACCGCCGAGGCGATGGTGGAGGAGATTTCAGACAGCTTCTCGATGGTCGCGCTGATGTCCCTGATCGCGTTCACCGACTCGTTGGTGGCGCCCTGGATGCTGGAGATCTGCTGACTGATATCGCCGGTGGCCTTCGCGGTCTGCTCGGCCAGGGCTTTGACTTCCGACGCCACCACGGCGAAGCCGCGTCCGGCTTCGCCGGCACGCGCCGCTTCGATCGTGGCATTGAGCGCGAGCAGGTTGGTCTGGCCGGCGATGGTGTTGATCAGTTCGACCACGTCGCCGATCCGCGCGGCCGCCTTCGACAGTTCGCTGACGCGGTCGTTGGTGAGGCGCGCCTGGCTGACGGCGTCGTTGGCGATCCGCGCCGAGTCCTGCACCTGGCGGCTGATCTCGTTGACCGACGACGACAACTCCTCGGTGGCGGAGGCCACCGACTGGACGTTGGTCGAGGCTTCTTCCGAGGCCGCGGCCACCATCGTGGTCAGCTCCTGGGCGCGCTCGGCCGTGCTCGTCAGCGTCGTTGCGGACGCTTCGAGTTCGGTCGAGGCCGACGACACGGTATCGACGATTTCGCCGACCGCGGATTCGAAGCCGTCGGCGAGCTGGATCATCTCCTGCTTGCGCCGCTGCGCCGCGATCTGCTCCTGCCGGGCCTGAGCTTCGGCTTCCTCGCGCGCCTTCTGTTCGGCATTCTTGCTGATCACCACCACGGTCTTGGCGATGTCGCCGACTTCGTCGCCGCGGGTCGCGCCGGGAATCTCGGTATTGAGCTGGCCGTCGGCAATGCGGCCGAGCGCGCCGTTCAGCCGGGTCAGCGGGCGGGCGACGCCGACGAAGGTGAAGATCACCGAGCCGATCAGCGCCAGCATCACGATGATCGCGACCGCGAAGCTGACCCGGTTCGCCTGCACCAGCACCGCATCGGCCTCTTCCTTGGCGGTGCGATAATTCTTGCTGGATTCGTCCACCGCCGCCCGCATCAGTTCAGCCGACCGGTTGGCGATCCCGAGCGCTGCGGCCGCGATCTCGAGCTTGCCGGATTCCAACTTCAGAGCGCTCGCTGTCAGTTCGTTGAACGATTTGCCCGCGTCGGCGAGCTGATCGATCTCGTCGCTCAGCGATTTGTCGGTGACAACGCTGCGCAGCCGGGCCAGCGTATCGTTCAGCTCATTGCCCCGCGTATCGATCGCCTTTTTCTGGCTGTCCTCGCCGGTGACGCTGAAGCGCCAGGTCGCTGCGCGGATCGCGTTGAAGTGCGAATCCGCTTCGTAGAGGATCCGTTCGGTTTCGAGGCGATTGGTAGCGGTTGCCGGCGCGGTCCGGATTGCATCGAGCGCGGTACGCCATTCGCCGCCCAGCGCGTTGCGCTTGCCCGTAATGTCGAAGATTTGCCTGATCGTCTTGACCAGCTCCGTTCCCTGCTTCTCGTAGTCCTTGTTGAGCGCGGCGATCTGGAGCAGGCGATCCTTGTTCTCCTGCTTCACCGTGCGCTGGGCGGCGTTGTCGATTTCCTTCGCCATCCGTGCCGTCATGTCCGTCAGCGACGCGATCGGCTTGTCGAGATCGCCCGGAGCCTTCGCCAGCCGGATATCGCGGACGGCGAGCTGCATGCGGCGCAGCGCGATATTGGCCTCGAGGGTGTGCTCGTTGATGTACTGCTGCCCGTCGGCAAGCGCATTGGCTGCCTCGATCTTGCGCTCGGCGACGAACTGATTGGCGAGCATGCCGCCGGCGAGGATGACGCCCAGCAGGCCTGCAGCACCGAGTTTGTTACCAATGCGATCGAACTTCATCGTGAGACTACCTAATTCGTGGTTGCGTCCGCAAACTGATCGCGGGGCGATTATCAAATGGTGAAAATAGGTTCCAGTAGAACTACCAATCTCGATCTGGAGCATGATGCCGTGCGGCGGCGCGCGATGCGGCGATGAGTTGAATCGCCACCGTTTCCTGCTCGCTCCGCGAACATCGCGTACGCCTTGTGGATGAAGGGCATAGCGTTACTTGGGGGGGAGAGGCGCGACCGGGCTGATCCCATCGGTATTCGCTCATACCAAGGTCGTGTCGCGGGAAGGCGCCGGGGATGTCCCCGCGCGGATTTATCGCATGTGCCGAACGGCAACTTGCGGCGACCCGACCGATCCCGGCGGTCGCATTTCATCGAAATTCATAGATGGGATGGCAGGGCGGCCGCTGCATGGAGCCGGGGGGCAGCCGGGTGTCGATGGCGCGCCATTCACAACAAAACCGCGAACTCATATGCGATTGAGATCATGTTGTAATTTGATCAGTATCCACGTTTTCTAGCTTCTCTCCTGATGGAGGCATCTAGAGCGCTGTAAGTGAGGCTGAGGCGATGCAGGCTTTGATACACCAAGGCTGCAGATCGGATAAATCAGTAAGGTGTCGAGGTTGAATGAGGAAGCTACGACTCGATACCAATAAGCCTATCTTGCGCTAGGACATATCTTAAAATAAAACCTCACGAATCCGATCAGTTAATCCGAATGTCTATGCGGTACCGCCGTTCATTCATGCAGATGAAGTCAGATTCACGGGCTGAGATTGGGGCAGGCGCGCCGGTTGAGCAGCGGACGATCGGAGGAGCTGCTCGGGATTGCACCGGCGATCGTCCGTTGCAGTGAGGGAAGTTGCCTAGAGGAGGCACGCTTGTTTGAATCGAAGGGGATTCCGTCGGGTCGCGGTCTGTGATTCAAGATGCTGGCTGGATTAGAGTCTAGCATCGATGGTGCCACCTCTTTCCAACGATCTTCGTGAACGATCGGTTGCGGCGATGCGTGCCGGCGAGAGTTGCCGGACTGTTGCGGAGCGGTTCGGCGTTGCGCCGTCGTCCATCGTGAAGTGGCACCGGCTTTATCTGGAGACGAGATCGGTGGCGCCGGGCAAGATAGGCGGACACCGCAAGACTATCTTGCAGCTGCGTTGGGCGTTCATCGTTAAGCGGATCAAGCACACGCCACGTCTGACGCTGCACGGGCTGAAGGATGAAACCGCTGCACGCGGCTTGAAGGTCTCGCACAACGGTGTGGACCTTACTGCGGCGCTAGGGTCTGAGCTTCAAAAAGAACGCTGTTCGCCCTTGAACAGGGCCGCGCCGACGTCGCGTGGAAGCGGCAGCGCTAGCACAGCCTGGAGGACCGCCTCGATCCAAGCCGCCTGGGCTTTGCGCCGCACGGCCGCTGGCGAACGCTGACCTTTCTGGACGCGCTAAGCTGCGACCGGCTCACTGCGCCTTTCGTGTTCAATGGACCGATCAACAGCGAGAGTCTCCGCGCCTATGTCGAGCAGCAGCTCGTTCGCGTGCTGCCGCCGGGCGACATCGCCCTAATGAACAATCTCGGGAGCTACAAGTCCCCGTCCGTCCGCCAGATGATCCGGAAAGCCGGCGCCAAGCTTTGGTATCTGCCGCCGTACTCGCCGACCTCAACCCGATGGAGCAGGTCTTCGCCAAGATCAGACACTGGATGCGCATCGCCCAACGCGAACAATCGCCGCCGCCTGCGGTCACATTGGTCACCTCGTCGGAACCATCCCCAGACGACTGCACCAACCGGCGGCCGGTGTCAGCTAGCCGGGCGCGGAATGCGGTCACGTCCGGCTGTAGCCGCCCACCCATCGGGCGAGGACGCCGCAGACGTGATCGAGAACGTAGAACAGCCTCTCGTTAGGGAGTACGTCCCCCATCGCTGCAGGCCTCGCAGGTGCCGCTCTGCATTGACTTGCCGAAGGCGATGCCAAGAGACACCGACCTCCTGGATCCAGGCCAGCATCGCGTTGGAGGTGAACCGGGCGCCATGGTCGGAGATGATCAGGTTGGGCTTGCCGCGCCGCCGGTCACGTCGGCCAATTCGCGCGTCACCCTCCGTTTGGAGATCGAGGTGTCTCGGACCGCCACCAGGCACTTTTTGGTGACGTCGTTGACCACGTTGAAGATGCGGAAGTGCCGCCCGGACGCAAACTGGTTCGACACGAAGTTGACCGACCAGCGCGCATTCGGCCGGGCTTCGACCAGGAGCGGCGCTAGTGTGTCGCTCGCTCGCTTGCGCCAAGCCGTCGGAACTGACAGCCCTTCATCCTGGTAGAGGCGCAGCGTCTTCTTCCGGTTCACCACCTGCCCTCGTAGCGCAACAGGACGTGCAGGCGGTGGTATCTAAACCGACGCTTCTCCGCGGCGAGTTCGCGCCGGCGAGCGCGAAGCTCGATGTCCGAAGGCCTGCAGGACCGATAGCGGATCTTCTTGCGATCGGCTCGGATTACCCGGCAGGCCTGCCGCTCGCTCAATTTCTAGCTGATCCCCAGATGAGCGATGGCTTCCTGTTTGGGCCGTAGCACCATTCCCGGGAAATCCTTCGGCGCGACATTGTCGAGCATAGTGTCGGCTAATAGCCGCTTCAGCTTAGCGTTCTCATCCTCTAAGCACCACGGCCGCTGGGCCTGCGACACCTCCATCCCGCCGAACTTCGCCTTCGAGGCATAGAACGTCGCGCTGCTAACGCCTTGTTTGCGGCACACGTCGACGGTCGCTCCCCCACACACCTCCTGCTCACGCAGATCGGCGACGATCTGCTCTTCCGCAAACTTCGATCGCTTCATCGTCCGGTCCTTGCATAGGTTTGACTCCAGCTTCTTTCGATAGAAACCGAAGGGATTGCGGCCGTATATGGCTACCGCCAATCTGCGCGGGAGCTCCCGCGAGCTAATACGTATTGTCCATATGCCTACCTATTGCGCGTGCTAGTTGAGTAAAAGTATATATACGGCTTAACTAAGCGACGTCCGTTGGGTCGCATTGGTATTTTGATGCGGTATCGTTTGGCGGATTGGCGGTCTTTTTATAGGCGATGGTTAGGTCCGGGGGCGGGGTCGTTGGATAATGGTGGGCAATCTCGCTCGGCCCACAGTGCGATGCTTGTCGCGAATAGTTCGCGGCTTCTCTTTAGGCATTTCCGGCCAGTAATCGATGCGGCCATAAAGCGCGGACTGAGAGTCGTTGCTCTGGTGCCGAAGAGATATGAGAGATTTGATCTTAGGCGAGATATTGATCTGCAGGCATCTCCGGTGTCCAGGTATCTCGGGGTGTCCGATTACATTCTCCAATCAATCTGGATGACAGCCAGGCTTCTGCTTTCAAAGGATCGGCCCGATGTAATCGTTGCGTTTTCATTGCGGGTAGCTCTTACAATTGTGCCGTCGTTACTAATGTTAAAAAATACAAAAATTGTCGTCTATGTCACCGGTCTAGGATTGATAGGAATTGTCGATGATCTTAGGACAAGGCTAGTTCGTCGTCTAACATTTGCGTTGCTCAGAGCTGCTGGAAGGCATCGAAATTGCTATTTTGTATTTGAAAATTACGCCGATTCGGTCGCAATCGGAGTCAATCGCTACGATCGAACTCGGCAAATGTTGGTCTCTGGAGCTGGTGTCGATCTTACAGAGTTCGCGTGGCAAGCGCTTCCCGCCGATGAAACGATCAAATTAGCCATCGTCTCTCGGTTGGTGTGGTCGAAAGGGGTGGATTTGGCGGTTCAGGCTGTCGCCGAGTTGGGAGCAGAGGGCCACTCGATCGAGTTGAACGTTTATGGTGAGCCCGATCCAGCCAATCCTCTGCCGTGCGATCCGCGCGATTGTGCGAATGGTAACTACGTCAAATTTCGGGGATTCACGGAAGACGTCGTCGGGGTCTGGGCCCGGCATCATGCGGCCATATTCCCTAGTCGCGGAGGTGAGGGCCTTCCGCGCGCGCTACTGGAAGCGGCTGCTTGCGGTAGGCCATGTATTATTACGAATGTCCCCGGATGTGCCGAGTTCGTTCGAAACGGCATCGAGGGATTTATTGCAGAGGCTGGGTCAGTAGAAAGTCTAAAGAACGCTATACGCGCACTGCTAGATAACAAGCCATCGCTTCTTGCAATGGGGCTGGCTGCTCGCAAGCGCGTAGCGGAGAGCAGCTCGCGAGAAATGGTCGAGCGCCAATTCGAAGAATTGTTCGCGACCTTGGTTGCTCGTGAGCCGTCAGCAGAGGGTGGTTACAAGGGCGGTGATAGGGGAATGGATGAGGGGCGAGGATGAGCAGTGTGGACGGTCGCGGTACTTGCGATCGTCATCAATTATTGTCCAGTTCGGCGTTTTTGATGAGTGCTTCTGAAGAGCGGGGCGGTCAGCCAACGGATGACTGAGTTGAATGCTTGCGTGATGGCAAGCTTGTAACGATCGTGGAAAGTAGCATGAAAGCAGTGTTGTTGGCCGGCGGCTTGGGAACGAGGCTCGCCGAAGAGACGAGTACGAGGCCAAAGCCCATGGTCGAGATCGGTGGGAAGCCGATCTTGTGGCATATCATGAAGATCTACACCGCTCACGGGATAACCGAATTCATCGTGTGTCTGGGATACAAGGGCTACGTAATCAAGGAGTACTTCCAGAACTATTTTCTCCATACGTCCGATGTTACGTTCGACATCCATGCCAATCGGATGGAAATACATCACGCCAAATGTGAGCCGTGGCGCGTGACGTTGGTCGACACCGGTGAGGCGACCCAGATTGGCGGGCGGATCAAGCGGGTGATTCCATTCATCGGTGCGGATGAAGAGTTTTGCCTGACTTATGGCGACGGCGTAAGCGACGTCGATGTTGCCGGATCCATCGCTCATCATCGTCGGGAGGGGAGGCTTGCCACCGTGACCGCCGTGCAGCCGCCAGGGCGTTTCGGAGCGCTCAAGCTCGACGGGACCCAGGTTAATGGCTTTCAGGAGAAGCCGCTCGGCGACGGCGGGTGGGTCAATGGCGGATTCTTCGTTCTTTCACCCAAGGTTGCCGATTACATCGACGACGACAGCACCGTGTGGGAGCGGGAGCCGATGGAGCGTCTGGCGGCGGAAGGTCAGCTTTCGGCGTGGTTTCATCATGGATTTTGGCAGCCGATGGATACGTTGCGCGACCGTAGCCATCTCGAAGCGCTGTGGGCGGCCGGCGAAGCGCCTTGGAAGAAGTGGTAGGGGTATCGAACGATGCGTGTACTAATTACTGGAAACATGGGCTATGTCGGTCCAGTGCTCGCTCGGTCGCTGCACGAGAGCGAGGTGGGCGTCGAAATCGTCGGGTTCGATACGGGCTTCTTCGGCCATTCGCTCACGGGCGCGGAGCTGTTACCTGAGACGGTGCTTTCACGCCAGTATTTCGGCGACGTGCGTGAATTCTCCGAGGATTTGCTGACCGGGGTCGACGCCGTGGTTCACTTGGCCGCGGTCTCCAATGACCCGATGGGCAAGGAATTCGAGGAGGTCACGGGGGCGATCAACCGCGACGCAAGCGTGCGGATCGCCAAGCTCGCAGCGGTTGCAGGTGTGAAGAACTTTGTCTTCGCCTCTTCCTGCTCCATGTATGGGGCAGCAGACGGTGGGCCTCGCAAGGAGACTGATCCGACCAATCCGCTCACCGCCTATGCCCGCTCCAAGATCGGGACGGAGGATGATCTGCGGAACGCCGATCTCGGAGACATGGTGTTCACCAGTCTTCGCTTTGCCACGGCCTGCGGGATGTCGGATCGACTGCGTCTCGACCTCGTCCTCAATGACTTCGTGGCCTGCGCGGTGACGTCAGGCGAGATCACTGTGCTGAGTGATGGCACGCCGTGGCGACCGCTGATCGACGTCGCGGATATGGCGCGAGCGGTTTCCTGGGCGATCCGCCGGCCGGCGTCCAACGGAGGGGCATGGCTCGCGGTCAATGCCGGCCGCAGCGAGAACAATTATCAGGTTCGTGATCTCGCAGAGTCAGTAGCCCGCCATGTGCCCGGCACCAAGGTGTCCATCAACACCGCAGCGCCACCGGACAAGCGGTCCTATCAGGTCGATTTCTCGCTGTTCAAATCGCTTGCGCCCGACAGTCTGCCGCAGGTGTCGCTCGATCAGTCGATCACACGACTGCTTGCGGGATTCGAGCGCATGAAATTTGCCGACAAAGACTTCCGAAACTCACCCTACATGCGCCTCAATACGCTGCGAAGGCACATGGCTGCGGGCAGACTCGGCAGCGACCTGCGCTGGAAGGCGAAATGAGATGAAGTTTATTCCAACGCCGTTAATTGGCGCATACACCATCGAGCTGGAGAAGCGCGGCGACGACCGTGGCTTCTTTGCGCGCTTCTTCTGCGAGCAGGAGTTCGCGGGCGCCGGGCTTGAAACCCGGTTTGTGCAGATCAACAATTCGCTGTCGAGCAAGAAGGGCACGCTGCGCGGCATGCACTACCAGCTACCGCCGGCAGCGGAGGTCAAGGTGGTGCGTTGCGTTCGTGGCGGATTGTTCGACGTGATCGTCGACCTCCGTGCCGGCTCGCCGACCTTCGGCAGATGGTTCGGTGCAGAGCTGACCGCCGAGAATCGGACCGTGATGTACGTACCGCGAGGTTTCGCCCATGGTTTCATTACGCTGACGGACGATACCGAGGCGTTCTATCTCGTTTCCGCGTTCTACTCACCTGAGAACGAACGCGGCGCACGCTGGAACGATCCGGCGATTGGCATCCAGTGGCCGATCGATCCGACCGAACAGTCCGACAAGGACCGTACGTGGCCGGATCTGGATCCTTCATTCCACGGCTTCGAGCTGATGCGGGGCGCGTGATGCGGGTTCTGCTCACCGGTGCAAGCTCCTTCACCGGATACTGGTTCGCGCGCCTGCTGGCGGAGGCGGGGCACGAGGTGGTCGCGCCGCTACGCAAACCGTTGGCGGCCTATGCCGACGGCGTACGGGGTGAACGCGTGCGCCGGCTCGCTAATGTTGCGGAGATCGTCGAGGATTGCGTGTTCGGCTCGCTGCGCTTCGCCGAGTTGGCGCGGCGCGGCTTCGATCTGCTGTGTCATCACGCTGCGCAGGTTGGTGACTATCGCAGTCCGGACTTCGATATCGCCGGCGCGCTACGAGCGAACACGCTGAACCTGAGGGAGGTCCTGGCAAACGGCACGTTCAAGGCCGTGGCGCTCACCGGGAGTGTGTTCGAGAATGACGAAGGGGCAGGCAACGCCCCGCTGGTGGCCTTCTCTCCCTATGGAGTGTCGAAGGCGCTCACCGCCGAGGTCGTCGCGTTTCGCTGCCGCGAAGCCGGCATCGGTTACGGCAAGTTTGTCATCCCAAATCCGTTCGGGCCGCTGGAGGAACCGCGGTTCTGCGCCTACCTGATGCGCACCTGGAAAGCGGGCGAAGTCGCCAAGGTCAATACCCCGGCCTATATCCGCGACAACATCCACGTCCGGCTGCTGGCGCTTGCTTACGTGCGATACGCCGAGGAGCTGGCAGCGGGCTCCGCCAGCGCCCGGTTCAATCCATCCGGCTACGTCGAGACGCAAGGCAGGTTCGCAGAGCGCTTCGCGAGCGAGATGCGCGATCGCTTGGGTCTCGCCTGCGGCTTAGACCTGGCACGGCAGAGCGAGTTTCCCGAGCCGGTGATGCGGGTCAACACCGATCCGGCAGCACTGTTTGTCTCGAACTGGAACGAGCAAGAAGCGTGGGATGAGTTGGCTGACGGGTACCGGGCATGACTGTAATCGCCTTCGTGCCTGCCAAGGGAACAAGTGCTCGCATTGAGAACAAGAATCTCCGCATTCTTGACGGTGAGCTGCTGTTCAAGCGCAAGCTGCGCCAGCTTCTCGACTGTCCGGACATCGATCTGGTCTGCCTTGACACGGAGAGCGATGAAATTGCCGCTTTGGCGAGTGATCTCCCGATCCAGCGACTGGCGCGCCCCACATCACTGGCGACTAATGCTACAGACGGCCACGAGATGTTTGCATGGGAGTGCGCGCAAGTCGAAGCAGATTTCTATGTCCAATCGCTCTGTACGGCACCGTTCGTCACCGCGGCGACGGTGTCACGGGCGCTAGCTTTGCTGAAGCAATCCCCCGAGCACGACTCATTGGTAGCGGTTTCGCGTGGCAAACAGTATCTCTGGGGAGACGGTAAGCCGCTCTACGGGCGAGACCGAATTCCGAATAGCGTCGACTTGCCCGAGACGGTCGTAGAGGCGATGTCTCTCTATATCGTGCGAGGCGAGACGGCCCGGGCTGGGAAGCGGTTCGGACTGACCCCTTTGCTCTTTGAACTTGATCCGACCGAGCTGATTGACGTCAATTGGCCCGAAGATCTGGTATTGGCGGAAACCGTCGCCGCTGGCGAACGCGCGCGCGAAAACCTTGCGCTAACGGCGCTTGCGCCGTATCTCACCTCATCCCTCCTCTCGGACGTCACTCGCGAACTAGGGCTAGCCCAAGCGCTGCCGCGCGAGATCGCTGGGCGAAGCCGTTTCTTCGGCCGGGCCAAGACGCTACAACTGGACGTGGTTGGCGAAGGAGAGACTTGGCGCGGCATTTATGACGCGCTCAAGTCCTACGATTTTGTTAGGCCGGGCGACGTCATCACTGTTGAGAACAGAGTTCGCGAGCACGCTTATTTTGGTGAGCTCAATGCACAGATCGCCATGCGCTCGGGCGCTGTCGGTGCGGTGATCGATGGCGTCACCCGCGACGTGGATGAAGTTCGTCGTCTTGGCTTTCCTGTCTTCGCAAGAGGAAGGCATTGCCTTGACATCAAATTCAAGGGCGTGCTGCGCGCAATGAATTTCCCGATCGAAATTGGCGGTGTATCCATTAGCAATGGTGATTACATCTTTGCCGATGCAGACGGAGTGGTTGCTATTCCTCGTACGAAGTGGCCAGAGGTTCGCGCTGCGACGTTGATCGGAATCGAGAAGGAATGGCGGGTCGGAATGTCCGTTGCTTTGGGGCGTCCGGCGATGGAGATATTCAATGAACTAGGAGAATTCTAGTAATGAATCTCCTGATCTACCTTGAGCCTCTGCATGAACTCGACAATCCATTCTGGCACGAGGCGTGGCTTGACTTCGCTGATCGTATGGCGGTGTCAATAAGGCGGAGATGGCCGGAGGCGCGCGCTGTCTGTATCACTAATCGAGCCCTGGCGTATGCCAGGCCACAGGCGTCGTTCGACGTTGTCGTGCTCGATCACACTGAGTTGGTTCCACGATTCGGCGAAACCGCCTTGATGGTGGCAGGCCATTGGGATGCCGGCGGAACCGAGGATAGCAACAATGCGATGGGGACTTTGCTGCGAGCGCGACTCGGTGGATTCCAGCCCGATGTCTGCGTTTCGTTCTCGCCGGCGCCATTCCTGCGCACAGCCTTTCCCGAGGCGCCAGCTCTGTTCTTCGAACATGGCATGGTGTCGCGGCCACCCTTTCCGCTCACCGGCTATCTCGACCCGTTCGACATAGTACGGGGATCGGCGTTGGTGCATCTCAAGGATCAGGTGCGCACCTTTCGCCCGACGGAGACGGAGGCGGCGTTCGTGGAAGAGGTTCGCGAGCGCTATCGCATCCATATCGAGAGTGGCAACAGGCTAACGGCTACCGTTGCATCCTGGCGCAAGCAGTTCTCTCGCCTCGTCCTGCTCGCCGGGCAGTTCTCGAACTTCTATGCGTTTGACTGTTACGCGGCAAAGAAGACCCCGCTGGACCTCGTACTTCACACCTTGGACGCGGTAGGTCCGTCGGTTGGCGTAGTTGTTACCGAGCATCCGAACCACCCATTTCTTAACGAGCGGATGGTTGATTGGCTCACGGCATCTCGCCCGAACTTCCTATGGAGTGCTGATTTCAACGCCACGACTTGGCGGGCTGCGTCACAGTGGCTGATAGCGGGCGTCGACGCCGTCGCAACTGTGTCTTCGAAAGTGGGGCTGGAGACGTTGTTGTGGCGCAAGCCGTTATTTGTGCTGGGCTCATCGCATCTCGACGCTATCGCCGATTGTCACGATCTAGCGGAGCTCGACGCAGTGTGCCGGCAGGAGTGGCCAGTGTGGAAAGATGCCGTTCTGGCTTGGCACCTGACGCGCTATACCATGCCGTTTGACCTGCTGTTCGAGACTGATCTGTTCTGCGACAGACTGGAGCTGGCGATCGCCCAGCACCGCTCGGGTAACCGAGATGCCGCATTCGACGTGGCGTTCGCCCCGATTGACGACATCCGCCGCTCTTATGAGGCTACGATGACAAAGTACGGCGCCGTTGCAGATGCCCAGGCTGTGGCTGAGGCGTCCGAGCCAGTGCGGCAGACGGCAGGCCGCCGAGATTCAAGCATGAGAGACCTGGCAGCCGCAGATGCACCAGCTCAGACGGTTGAGACCCATCGACTGACGGAGCAGGTTGCCAATCTGCAGGCCCAGCTCGATGCGGTGCATACCAGCAACAGTTGGCGGCTGACCGCGCCGCTGCGTGCGGTGTCCCGGATATTTGGCCGAAGGCCGAGCACGTCCCCTGCTGAACCGGCAGCTCCAGCCTCTGTGGTAGGAGCCGAGCCGCAACGCGAGCCTGAGGAGATTTTCCCACCCGAGATCGATCTTGGCTTTTATCGGGAGCGGCACGAGGATCTACGAAGCTTCTCGGACGAACAACTCAAAGCACATTATGAACAGTACGGCCGGGGGGAAGGGCGACTGGTCTCTCCGGCGGCTTCGCGGGATGGCTTTATCCGCCTGATCCGCACCATCGCGCCCGCGTTGGAAATTGGGCCGTTCGACCGGCCGATCTTGCCGCGAGAGACCACGAAATTCTTCGACGTCCAGTCGCGCCAGGAACTCCGCAAGCGCGCGGAGCGGCTCGATGATCGCGATCCCGATGGTGTACCGCACATTGACTATGTGTCCGCGACCGGGGACCTGTCGATCGTTGGCGATCGCTTTAGGTTGGTAGTCTCCAGCCATGCTATCGAGCATCAACCAGATCTCGTGGGGCATCTCCAGCATGTCAATCGCATGCTTGATGCGGGTGGGTGCTACGCCCTGCTCGTTCCCGATTGCCGCTACTGCTTCGATCACTTCCTGTCACCGTCGAATGTGGGCACGGTGATCGATGCTCATCTGGAAGGGCAGAGGGTTCATCGCCTCGCCAGCGTCATCGAGCACCACGCGCTGACAACCCACAACGATTCGTTGCGTCACTGGCATGGCGACCACGGACATGACGGACGCAGTGATGTCCAGCGTATTCGCAACGCTATCGCCGAATGGACGGCTGCGGCCGGCGGCTATATCGACGTCCATGCGTGGCAGTTTACGCCAGATAGTTTCAGGCAGATCACGGCGACGCTCCACGCGCTGGGCATGATCGGGCTTCGCCCGCTGCGCGTCTACGAGACGCCGCATGGAAGCAACGAATTTTGTGCGGTGTTGGTGAGAAACTGAACGGGTAGTGCATGATGTTTGGGTTCGTTCGGCGGACTGCTCGCCACCTTATTGTTTTAGGCTTTGATGTTTGGGTTCATCTCGCGGAGTGGCCCCGTATACTCTTCCTACGCCTGATCGACTATTCGAGCTTGATCAGGATACTCGAACGGAGCGGCACCACGCGGCTGGCATTGGTCGCGCCGCATCCAACACAGTTGCTCGAGTTTTCGATGCGACATTTGGTGCGTGGTTTGGTCGATAATGGGTTTTCTGTAGTCGTGATGATGTACGACCAAAGAAGTGCGGCCTGGCTAAAAGAGGAATTTCCACAGATCCACCTCGCTGAGCGCCGGAAGCAGGGGCGTGATTTTGGGGCGTGGAAGGAGGTGCTTGTCGCGCTGCTCAAGAATAAGACGCTGTGTGGTACGATCGAAAAGTTGGTTCTCGTGAACGACAGTATCTATTGGAACGGCAGCACGTCAGAAGTAGTCGGGCTGCTGGCGACCTCGCCGAAGCCGTGGGCGTGTCTGTTCGAAAATTTCGAACACCATTATCATGCGCAGTCGTTCTTATTGTTGTTCGACAATTGCGTCGTGAATAGTAAAGCATTCCATCAATTTTGGAACAAGTATAGGCCGTACAGTAGTCGGCGGCACTCGATTGATAGCGGTGAGGTTCTGTTGAGTAAGCGAATTGTGACGGCCTTCGGTAAGCCAGCCTGTGTTCTGAGTTCCGCTAGAGTCGTAGACAAGGTTCTCTCAGTGAGGGTTGAAAGATGCAGTGACATTATATTGTCGCTAGACGCGAATCGTCATGTTGCGAGGGAGTTCGGTCTTGCGCTGAATCGGTTTGAGGCGAACTCGGGGCTTGCGCCGAACGCGAATGGATATTTTGTAAAGCCTGATAAGGCTCAACGTCTTCTTGAACTTCACAAGCTTGCGGCGCTGATTGCAAAGTTGATGGAGTGTAGTAATCCTACGCATATGACCGGGCTTTTAATCAGCCAGCTATTTGGATTCCCGATCAAACGCGACCTTTGTCAGCGAGGGAGTTTTCAGATTGCTGATGTGCTGCGTTTGATTGCGGGGTATTCGAGTCAGGAGTCTGCCGTGATCGCGGCTGACCTTCGCAGCAAGGAACTGCCTATTTCGATAAGGGGGCTTCGACGTCTACTGTTTGACCACGGTCGCATATGATGAGATTGGGTGAGGCGGAGTAGTTGGCGTGAGCGCCGAGCGAACTTCTGGTGTGGCCTTGTTCGACAGTATATGCCCGCCTGCAGTTGAACGATACGCGTAAATCGTGCCGACCTGAATGGCCCGGACAGCCGACTCACAATGCGTCGAATTGCTGACATACATTATCGCCCGCGTAGGCGTACGAGTTGGCACCTGTTGCGCTGGCGGTTTCGGCGGCTGGGACTCTACTTGACTAACCTCGTTGATGTGATCGGCGGCCTTCGAAAGGACATGTTACCCCAGGTGGAGAATGGCGCGCTCGTCTTTCTGAATGAGCGAGGCCGCCAGCGCTGGTGCATCTATGCTGCATATTCGCCGACGTCCCACGTCAGCGATATGGTGCTGACGCAGCTGCGAGCCTATCGCGATGCGGGCTTCGAGGTCGTCTTTGTGTCGATGTCGCTTACGATTTCCGAGGGCGACCGCGGCCGGATTGCCGACGTCTGTTCGGGCCTGGTCCATCGTCGGAGCTCTGGGCGGGACTTTGGTGCTTGGGCGCACGCGGTGCGCTTGCTGGGGCATAGATTGGCTGGTGCCGAATCTCTGTTGCTCACCAACGACTCGATGCTCGGTCCGTTCGTGTCGCTTGAGCCCTGGATCGATGCATGTACCGCGCGTGAGGGGCTGTTCGGTCTGACCGAGAGCATCGGAGGGGGTAGTCATCTGCAATCCTATTTCTTGATTGCGAACGGTGCTCAGGTCGTTGCCGATACTGTTGGCTTTCTGTCCGAGCTGCGTCTGTCGCACAGCAAATGGTTGATGGTGCAGCGAGGCGAGGTGGCATTCTCGTGCGCTATGCGCAGGAAAGGCCATTACACGGCAGCCGTCCTCGATCATGAAACCATTGAGAATGCCTTGCTCGAGCATCCGGAGCTGTTAGCAGAGCTTTCGGTACTGGAGCCCGGATTGTCCATTGGCCTCGACTCGGATGACCCCTTTCGATATCGCTATCAGTTGCGATCCCGGCTGTTCATGCGGCCGCTCAATCCGTGCCATCAGCTCAATTCGGTGTTGCTGCGTTACTTCAAATTCCCGTTCATCAAGGTCGATCTTGTGACAAAGAATCCGGGTATGGTGCCGTCGGCGCCGGATTGGCGTTACTTCATTGGTCCAGATAGTTCGGTCACGGAAGAGATGATCGAGGACCACCTGGCAACGTTAGTGTGACGGTATCGAGCTGTGGACAAGAAATTCATTGAGCAGAGCCGCTTAGCCCTTCTGGATCTGAAGGAGGCTTTGCGTCTCTCCTGGTTCTGGTTGGCGTTGGGGTGGCTCGACATTCTGCAGCGCTATCGGGGCTCGATGCTTGGGCCGTTCTGGTTGACGCTGACGACGGCGGCGTTCATTGCGGGGTTAGGCCCGCTGTACGCCAAACTGTTCAATCTCGACATGGCGCAATACCTCCCGTATCTCGCCATCGGGTTCACCGCATGGGGGTTCATCAACGGGACCATCGCTGACTGCGGCAATGCGTTCATTGTTGCTGGCGACTCGCTGAAGCAGATGAAGTTGCCGCGGCTGGCGCTGCTGTTTCAGGTGATATGGCGCAACATCATCGTGTTTGCGCACAGCCTTCCGATCTTCGCCGTGGTTCTGCTCTTCCTCGGGCCCTCGTTCTCGCCCGTCATGCTGCTGGCAATCCCCGGATTCGTGCTCGTGGTACTGAATCTGGTGTGGATCGGGCTTGTCGTCGCCATTCTCTGCACCCGCTTCCGCGACATCGGGCCGATCATTACGTCGGTGATGCAGATCGCGTTCTTTTTGACGCCGGTCATGTGGGACCATCGCAGTCAGCGCGTCAGCGAGGTCTATGTGGCGATCAATCCGTTCGCTTCCTACATCGAACTGATCCGCACTCCGCTTCTGGAGAAGGCTCCGGATCTTATCTTCGTCGCGGCGGCGCTTGGGACGCTCGTTGTCGGCTCGATTTGTGCGGCGTTGATGTTCATCCGCTCGCGCCGTCGGATCGTCTACTGGGTTTAATCGTCATGACGCGCATCGATCTGCAAGACGTTCATATCCGCTTTCCGGTGCTACATACCGGTCACCGGTCGTTCAAGAAGGCTGTCGTCGCGACGGCGACTGGCGGTGCGATCATGCGGGAGTCGCGTTCCGCGCCCATCGTGCGTGCCTTATCCGGCCTCTCGGTAAGGTTCGAGGAAGGCGATAGGATCGGGTTGATCGGGCCGAACGGCGCCGGCAAGTCGACGTTGCTGCGGGTGCTCGCCGGGATCTACGAGCCTGACGAAGGTTGCGTCCTGATAGACGGCAAGGTTGCTGCGTTGCTCAACGTCAATCTCGGTTTCAATGCCGATATCAGCGGCCGGGAGAATCTTCGGTTGCGTGGCATGTATATGGGGCTGCGTCCAAAGGAGATCGCGGCGCTTGCCCCGGAGATCGCAGATTTCACCGAGCTCGGCGATTATCTGGACATGCCGGTGCGCACTTATTCATCCGGAATGCAGATGCGCTTGGCGCTGGGAATGGCGACGGCGGTGAAGCCGGACATTCTGCTCATGGATGAGTGGATTCTCGCCGGCGACGCGCACTTCATGGAGAAGGCCCGGGCTCGCGTCGCTGCCTTCGTGCTCCAGGCGCAAATCATGGTCTTGGCGTCGCACTCGACCGACGTCATTCGCACATGGTGCAACAAGGCGCTTTATCTGAGCGGCGGGGAGCTTCAGGCGTTCGGTCCGGTCGACGAGGTTCTCGACGCCTACGCTGATGCGACCCGCGCGATCCCTTGATCGTTAGGAACTGACGTCCGCGGCGCAGCTGAACGGCCGCGTCGGGCCCGGTTGGCCCAGGTTGACCCGATTCACCACGGCTTGCCGTCCGAGCTGAAGCAAAGAGGCGTCGAGAAGTTATTCTCGGTCGCCTTGTCCCGAGGACAGGCCCGTGGCCCATCTCGCTAGGCTCGACAGCCCGATGGCGCGCTCGGAAGGATTCGAACCTCCGACCCTCGGAATCGAAATCCGATGCTCTATCCAGCTGAGCTACGAGCGCGGGGGCCGGGTGGGGCTTGCCGCCCGGCGAGGGCTTTCGAATACCCCACTTTTGCAGGCGCTTACAAGGGGGAGGGGGACTCCCATGATTTCGCCGGAATGTGCGCATTAACGTCGCGCAAACCAAACTCGGCCAAAGTGCCGGTGCCGGCCGAGGCCGGCCCGCTCCCCTTGTCGCCACGGGTTTCGACCGAACCATGCGTACGCTGTTCTCGTCGCTGCTATTGCCGCTGCTGCTGCTGGCCACGCCGGCACGCGCCGATCTCCACATCACCCGGGATCACGGCGGCTATGTCGAGGAGTACAAGGCCAAGTACCAGCGGATCCGGGATCGCCGCGAGCGGGTCATCATCGACGGCATCTGCAATTCGGCCTGCACCCTGGTGTTCGGGATCGTGCCGCTGAACAAGATCTGCGTCACCCCGCGCGCCAGCCTCGGCTTCCATCAGGCCTATTACGACAAGGCTTTCACCTTCGGCATCAAGGTCACCAGCCTCGAGGGCACCTCGGAGTTGATGTCGTATTATCCTCAGCCGGTGAAGGACTGGATCGCCCGCAACGGCGGCCTGACCACCGAGATGAAGAAGATCAAGAACGGCGTCGATCTGTGGAAGATCGTCGATCCCTGTCCGGAAGAGTATTGAGCGCGTCGGCCGTCTGACTGGCCAAAGAGCGAGCGCCGGTCCTGCTTTCCGAGCCTATTTCAGGCCGATCGTTCCCGCCATCACCGCCACGCAGTGTCCGCCGATCGCGGTCGTGATGACCTCGCCACCGCGCTTCTCGGCGCTGGCGAACAGCAGGCTCGGCCGGCCCATCTCGAAGCCCTGCAGGATGGTCTTCGACAGCGTCAGATCGGTTTCCGGGCGCAGCTTCGCCAACAGGCCGATCAGCGCGACATTGGCGCTGCCGGTGGCCGGGTCCTCGGGGATCTTGTTCAGCGGGGCGAACATCCGGGCGCGGATGTCGATGGTGTCCTCGGCGGTCTGCACATAGAGCAGGACCTTTGACGTCGGGTAGCCGGCGATGTGGTCGCCGAAGAGGTCGGCGCGTGGGCTGGCCGCGGCGAGGGCGGTGCGGCTCTTCAGCTCCGCGATGATGAAGCCGGTGCCGCAGGACGCGATGCACGGCCGGTGGTTGGCGATCTCGATGTCGTCCTCGCTGAGCGAGCAGGCCGCCGCAATCACATCGGGGGCGATCTCGTCGGTCACCGAGAGGGGCTGCGGCGACGTCAGGCGCGCGCCGGTGACTGCGCCGCCGTCCTTGATCAGTTGGATCGGGACGAGCCCGGCCTTCTCTTCGAACACCACGCGATCGCCGGCGATGCTGCGGCCGTAGCTCTGCCCGATGCGGGCCAGCACGAAGGCGGTGCCGACATTCGGATGGCCGGCGAACGGCAGCTCGCCGTTGGGCGTGAAGATCCGAACCTGCGCGGTGTGGGCAGGGTCCTGCGGCGGCAGCACGAAGGTCGTTTCCGACAGATTGAACTCGCCGGTGATCGCCTGCATCTGCGCGCTCGACAGCCCTTCCGCGTTGAGCACCACGGCAAGGGGATTGCCGCTGAACTGCTCGGCGGTGAACACGTCGACGGTTTCGAACTGCAGGCGCATGGCGGCTCCGGAAGATGACGAACGCGCGGTGCGGGAAGGGCGGCGGCGCGTTGATGATGACGATCCGTGCTGGCCGCGGCGGTTGCGGCGTGGCATGGACGTGGCGCCATCGGGCGCTTGCCCGTCACCATACGATCGGGCCCTCGGGGAAACAATGAACCGAAACGCAGAGCATCTCGCCGGCCGTGCCGCGCCCGCTGTGTTCGTCGTGCTGTGGAGCACCGGCTTCATTGGCACCAAATACGCGCTGGCCGGTGCCGAGCCGCTGACCTACCTGTCGATCCGGATGATCGCGGTGGTGACGCTGATTGCGGTGATCGCGGCGATCGCGCGGCCGCGCTGGCCGAACCTTGCCGGCGTCGGCCACAGCATCGTCGCCGGACTGCTGGTGCACGGCGTGTATCTGGCCGGCACCTCGATCGCGATCGCGCATTCGGTGCCGGCGGGCCTCTCGGCCTTGATCCCCGGCCTGCAGCCGATCCTGACCTCGACGCTGGCCAATCGCTGGCTCGGCGAGCGCGTGACGCCGCTGCAATGGCTGGGGCTTGGGCTCGGTCTCGGCGGCACGCTGTTGATCCTGCACAGCCGCAGCCTGACCGGCGACATCGGCTGGGGCTGGCTCGCCTCGGCCTGTTCGCTGATCGGCATCACCATCGGCACGCTATACCAGAAGCGGTTCTGCAGCGGCATCGACTGGCGCGCCGGCAACATCATCCAGTTTCTGGCGGCGCTCGCGCTGTTCGCGGTCGGCGCCTTGCTGTTCGAAACCCGGGTGGTGAATTGGACCACCGAGTTTGTGCTGGCGGTGGGCTGGCTGGTGGTGGTGCTGTCGATCGGATCGATCGGGCTATTGTACTGGCTGATCCGGCATTCTGCCGCGACCTCGGTCGCCAGCCTGTTTTATCTGGTGCCCGGCACCACCGCACTGATGGCCTATGTGCTGTTCGGTGAAAAGCTGGACGTGGTGTCGATCGTCGGCATGGTGATCTGCGCGGCGGCGGTGTTTCTGGTCAACCGCGCCAAGGCGTAGAGGCGCAGGGCAGGCCGTCCTCGCTTGCCCTTTGCGCGCAGCAAAAAGCCTCCGGGCACGGTGCTCCGGAGGCTTTCGCCGGCCGACGCGGATGAACCGCTCAGCGCTTGGATTTCTTGGCCTTCTTGGCCTTCTTCGGCGCCGCCTTCTTGGCCTTCTTCACGGTCTTCTTGGCTGCCTTTTTGGCCTTCTTGGGCGCCTTTTTGGCGGCTTTCTTGGCCTTCTTGGCGGCCTTCTTCGGAGCTTTCTTGGCTGCCTTTTTGGCGGCCTTCTTGCCTGCCTTCTTGGTCGCCTTCGCGGCCTTCTTGGCGCCGGCCTTCACCTTCTTGGCGACTTTCTTGGCCGCCTTGCGCGCCTTCTTGACCACGGCCTTGGCTGCATCAGTGGCCTCGGTGATCACCTCGCCCACCTGCTCGATAATCGGCTTGTCGTCGTCCATATTGATCCCCCAAGGGTTTGCAGATAACCGCGACGATAGCCGATTCGCGCAATTAGTAACGCTGCTAAGCGAAGTTGTTCAACGCTGACGCAGCTCGGCATAGGCCGAAAGCGCCCGCTGCCGGCCGGTTTTGTGGTCGACGATCGGGCGCGGATAGTTGCCGCCGAGCTCGATGCCGGCGGCGGCGAGTTCGAGCGGCGCCGCGGTCCACGGCTGGTGGATCAGGTTGTCGGGCAGGCCGGCCAGCTCGGGGACCCAGCGCCGGATGTAGCTGCCACCCGCGTCGAACTTCTCGCTCTGCAGCAACGGGTTGAACACCCGGAAATACGGCGCGGCGTCGGCGCCGCAGCCCGCCACCCACTGCCAGTTACCGGGATTGCTGCCGGGATCGGCGTCGACCAGCGTGTCCCAGAACCACTGCTCGCCGAGCCGCCAGTCGATCAGCAAGTGCTTGACCAGGAACGAGCCGACGACCATGCGGACGCGATTATGCATCACCCCGGAGTGCCACAGCTCGCGCATTCCGGCGTCGACGATCGGGTAGCCGGTGCGGCCGCGCTGCCAGGCGCTCAGCGCCGCCTCGTCGCTGTGCCACGGGAAGGCGTCGAACGCCGGCTGCAGATTGCGGGTCGCCAGATCCGGATGGTCGAACAGCAGGTGCCGGCAGAACTCGCGCCAGCCGAGCTCGCTCAGGAATTTGTCGATGTCGGGCGCGATCGCCGGCCGCTCGGCGGCGGCAAAGCGCGCGGCGTACCAAACCTGGCGCGGACTGATTTCGCCGAACCGCAGATGCGGCGACAGGCCGGAGGTGACGTGCCGATCCGGATAGTCGCGCCCGTCCGCATAGCCGGGCAGGCCCGCGAGGAAGCCGGACAGCCGCGCCTGCGCGGCGGCTTCGCCAGGCGTCCAGGTTTGGCGCAGGCCGCCGGCCCAGTCCGGCGCCGTCGGCTCGAGCTGCCAGTCGCTGAGCTGATCGCTCGGTGGAGCCGGCGCCGGCCGCAGCGCCTTCGGGCGGGGCAGGGGCTGCGGTGGATCGCCGAGGCTGAGCACCCGCCGCCAGAACGGCGTGAACACCCGCATGCCGCGGCCATCCTTGCTGCGGATCGCACTCGGCGCCACCAGCGTGTCGCCAGGGTGGCGGTGATACGCGATGCCGGCCACCGTGAGGGCATCGGCCAGCGCATCGGCGACAGCGCGATGCGGAGCGATCTCGATCTCGTTCCAATGCACCGCCGCCGCATCGCTCTGCTGCGCCAATTCGGCCAGCACCGCGGCCGCCGGCCCGCGCCGCAGGATCAGCGGCGCACCGGCCGCAGCGAGCTCGGCCTCGAGCGACCGCAGCGATTGCGCCAGCCACCACCGCGCTGCGCCGCCGAGGGGGCGCACATCATCGCTCACCTCATCGAGCACATAGACGCCCAGCACAGCCGCACCGGATTGTGCAGCAGCCTGCAACGCCGGATGATCGGCAAGACGGAGATCGTCGCGAAACCAGACGATGACGGGACGGGAGCTGGCGGTTGTCAGCACGTGGGCTCATCCTGGATACGAGGCTGCGATTTTGCGCCGCTGTCCGGCTGCGTCTGCAACCATCGACGAGGCATTCCGTATTTGACAGGATGCATTCTGCTTTGTTCAGGAGGACGATTTGAAGCGCTACGGTCTGCTCTATCTGGCAACATTCATTGTCCTGATTCCGCTCGACTTTCTCTTCCTCGGCACGATCGCCAAGAGCTTCTTCCAGTCGCAGGTCGGCGAGATGCTCGGCGAGGTGAGGCTGTTGCCGGCTGTGCTGTTCTACCTGCTCTACGTCGTCGGCATCGTCATCTTCGTCAACGGGTCGGCGCAGGCGACTTGGCAATCCTCTTTGTTGTACGGGGCGCTGTTCGGGCTGTTCTGCTACGCCACCTTCGAGCTGACGTCGCTGGCGCTGCTGAAGCACTGGACCTGGCCGGTGGTCGCGGTCGACATCTCGTGGGGGGCGTTCATCACCGCGGTATCGGGAACGCTCGGCCTGCTGCTCGCCGACTGGTGGTCGCCGCGCTGACCGCGCGCCGACGGCTCGCCGCTTAAAACGCTGAAGGACTGCTGAATGACCGGTGCGGCCAAATGGCCGCCCGGCAAAGCCGCTTTGCCGCAATTGCGCCGCCAGTGCGCCCAACCGCCGCCGGAGCGGCTTGCGAATTGAGCCGGCGAGACCGCTGCTGCGACAAATCGGCAACCCTGTTTCGAAACATCGTGGGTAATTCCGATCGAATCGAGCGCAGGAGCGAAGTCTTAACCAAGCGTTTACGCCAGCGTGGAAATGCTGGCCCAGAGCCAGAAAAACGAGTGAAAGCAATGACTGCCGTCGCCACCGCCGAACTGTTCGGCATCGACCCTCTCAACGTTTCGGATCGTTATACCGCCGCGCAAGCGCTCGGGGTCGTGCGGGATGGGATCATCACCGGCGAAGGCCCGACCACCCGCGGTCGGGTGCATTTCTCCCGCACCCTCGACGCCGCCGACACCGCGTGGTGCATGGGTATCCTGACCGCTTCCGCGGTCGACAATCAGCCGATCAGCCGGGCCGAGGCCGAGGCGCTGTTCGAGATCAACGATGCCGCTGCCGAGCGTGTCGATGGCGGCCGGTTCGATGATCTGTTCGCCAAGGCCGTCGCCCACCACGCCGCGGCCGCCTCAGGCCTGCCGGTGCCGGCGCGCAGCGTCGCGCTGTCGCCGGACGTTGCGATCGAGTCCTGGGCTCCGACCCAGGCGGTCGGCGTCAACACCGAGGTCCTGGAGTGGATCTCGCGGCAGATGCGCGGCACCCGGCGCAGCAATCACACGCTGATGCGCTTGGTCGCCACGCTGGTCGGCGTCGCGACGCTGCCGCTGATCAGCCAGGTGCCGCAGATTTTCGATCTCGGCGTCTGATCGGCCGAAGCCAAGTTCTGCAAGCAAGCGGCGGGGGTTATTTCCCCGCCGCTTTTTGTTTGGAGGTCTCGCCGTCGAGGCCGAGGGTGCGGCCTGGGAAACCGGCGGCATCGAAGTAACGCTGCTCGCCGACGCGCTGCATCACCAGCACGGTGCGCAGCCCGTTGGCGGCGTATTTCGAGCGCACCGTCTCCTGGGTGGCCTTCGGCACGGCGCCGTTCGGCATCGCCTCGGTCATCACCCGGCCGATCAGCTTGCCCTTGGTGGTCGGATCGAGACCCATCAGCTTCGCCGCGGTGAACCCGACGTCGGCGTTGCTCACCGGCAGCGGATCGGCGAAGCGGGCTTTGAAGTCCGGGCCGGTCGCCGCCATGAAATTCATGGTGTCGCCGCGGCTGAACGAGCCATGCATGCCCTGGCCCTGGCGCAGCACGGTGTCGGCGACCTGGACCGAGCACTGTGTCGGCTCGGCGCAGCCGGACGCGTAGGACCGGAAGTTGACCACGATCGTCGGCGTCGGCGTCGCGGCCTTGCCTTTCAGGTTGAGCGCCGACAGCGGCAACGCGCCGGGGAAGCTGCCGAGCGAGTCATCGACGAACAGTCCGCTGACGTAGTCCTGCTCGAGCAGGGCCCGGATGGTGCGGCCGGCGAGCTTCTTGTCGCCGGTCGGCAGGTAGATCAGGTCCGAGCCGCCATTGGTGGCGACAACCAGATCCGGCTTGGCCGGATCCTTGCCGAGCACGCCGTTGCCGGCCTTGGGGTGGGCGTTGTCGCCGACCGCTGCGTTGCCGTTGTTGGGATCGAACAGCGGCAGCTTCAGAGCCTTCGCCAGATCGATGGCGAGGAAGCCCATCGGCAGGAAGCCGGCAGGTGTATCATCGTAGCTAGCCTTGGCGGACGGCGAGGTCTTGCTCTGCTTCGAGATCGTCGAGAAGCCGTGGTCGGCCGAGACGATGATGTTGGTCGAGGCGGACAGACCGAGCTCATCCAGAGCTTTGCGCAATTGCGCGAGGTTATTGTCGGCATTGCGGATTCCGGCCAACGAGGTCGGCCCGTTAATGCCCGGTGTCAATTCGTTCAGGCTATCGCCTTGATTGTGCTGGCTTCCATCCGGATCGCGGGACCAAAACACCAGCACGAAAGGCTTGCCGCGCTGCTTGAACAGCGGCAGCACCGCCTTGGCGGCGACATCGACGAAATAGGCCTGCTGCACCACGTTGGCGACCAGCGTGCCGGGGGTCTTGGCGTCGCCGGCCTTGGCGTTCTCGCCGCGGGCCGGCGGCTTGAGCGGCAGCCCGAGCTTGTCGAGCTCGGCCTTGAAGTCGTCGGGCAGCGGCACGCCCTTCGGCGAGCCGGTCGCATCATCGATCACGATCGAATGCGGCCCCGGCTTGTCGGCCCGGTCGGTGTGGTCGAACAGCAGCGTGGGGCCGAGCTTGCCGATCGCCGCGGTGCTCAGCCCCTTGTCGCGGGCGAGCTTCAGCAGGCTTTCTTCGTTGAGGTAATTGCCGTCGAAATGATTATCGATGTCGCCGAGGACGTCGTCGTTCTCGATGAACGGAACCACAGTATTCCCGGCCGGCGGAACGCTGTAGCCGGTATAGATGGTGTTGCTGAAGGTGCCGGTGTCGCCGAGATAATGTCCGGTCGCCATCGCCGAGCCGTTCGCCATGGTGAAGGTCGGAAACAGCGAATGCGGATTCTTGAAATTGACGCCCTGATCGCGCAGCGCGGCCATCGCCGGTGCGGTCTCCGGGCTGACGGACTTCGCCCGCAGACCGTCGGGAATGAACAGAATCAGGTTGCGGGGCGGAGTGTTCTGGGCGAAAGCGGTGGAGACGGACAGCAGGCAGAGGCCCGCGGACAGTAGGGCGAGTGTGCGGCGCATGACAGGGCCTTGGGTTGATTGGGGGCCACGCTGGGGACCCCTTCGCAATATCTAGTTTTCCCCGGCGACAGAATTGTTACAAGCACACCCGCAATGCCCCGTCGCTGCCCCGCCCGGGACAGCAGAACCATCCAAGGTTGCAAGAAAAAGAGCATGTTCAAACGAATTCTGATCGCCAACCGCGGCGAGATCGCCTGCCGGGTCATCAAGACCGCACGTCGTATGGGTATCGAGACGGTCGCCGTGTATTCCGAGGCGGACCGCGACGCTCTGCACGTCGAAATGGCCGATGAAGCGGTGCTGATCGGCCCTCCGGCGGCGGCCGAGAGCTATCTGGTGATCGAGAAGATCGTCGAGGCCTGCAAGAAGACCGGCGCTGAGGCGGTGCATCCGGGCTACGGCTTCCTGTCCGAGCGCGAGGCGTTCGCCAAGGCGCTGGCCGAGGCCGGCATCGTATTCATCGGTCCGAACCCCGGCGCGATCGCCGCGATGGGTGACAAGATCGAGTCCAAGAAGGCTGCCGCGCAGGCCAAGGTTTCGACCGTGCCCGGCTTCCTCGGCGTGATCGAGGACGACAAGCACGCGGTGAAGATCGCCGACGAGATCGGCTACCCGGTGATGATCAAGGCCTCCGCCGGCGGTGGCGGCAAGGGCATGCGCATCGCGCATTCGCGGGCGGAAGTCGCCGAAGGCTTCAACCTCGCCAAGGCCGAGGCCAAGGCCTCGTTCGGCGACGACCGCGTCTTCATCGAGAAGTTCATCGTCGATCCGCGCCACATCGAAATCCAGGTGCTCGGCGACAAGCACGGCAACGTCATCTATCTCGGCGAGCGTGAGTGCTCGATCCAGCGCCGCAATCAGAAGGTGATCGAAGAGGCGCCGTCGCCGCTGCTCGACGAAGTCACCCGCCGCAAGATGGGCGAGCAGGCGGTCGCGCTGGCTAAGGCCGTGAACTACGACAGCGCCGGCACCGTCGAATTCGTCGCCGGCCAGGACAAGAGCTTCTACTTCCTCGAAATGAACACCCGCCTGCAGGTCGAACATCCGGTCACCGAAATGGTCACCGGCATCGATCTGGTCGAGCAGATGATCCGCGTGGCGGCCGGCGAGAAGCTGGCGCTGGCGCAGAAGGATGTCACGCTGAAGGGCTGGGCGATCGAGTCCCGCGTCTATGCGGAAGATCCGTTCCGCAACTTCCTGCCGTCGATCGGCCGCCTGGTGAAGTATCGCCCGCCGGCCGAGAGCGCAGCCTCCGGCATCACGGTGCGCAACGACACCGGCGTGCAGGAGGGCGGCGAGATCTCGATGTTCTACGATCCGATGATCGCCAAGCTGGTGACGCACGGGCCGTCGCGCGCCGCGGCGATCGAGGCGCAGACCCATGCGCTCGATGCGTTTTACGTCGACGGCATCCGCCACAACATTCCGTTCCTGTCGGCGCTGATGACGCATCCTCGCTGGCGCGAGGGCAATCTGTCGACCGGCTTCATCGCTGAAGAGTTCCCGCAGGGCTTCCATCCGCGGGTGCCGGAGGGCGAAGTCGCCCGCCGCATCGCCGCGGTCGGCGCGGCGATCGACCGGGTGATCGGCGAACGTAAGCGCAAGATCTCGGGCCAGATGATCGGTCGCGCGGTGATCCGCGAGCGCCGCCGCTGCGTCTGGCTGGAGCGCAGCGAGGTGCCGCTCGACGTGATCCGCGAGGGTGAAGCGTTCGTCGTCCGCTTCGCCAATGCCGACGGCTCGCTCGGTCAGCCGCACCAGCTGCTGTCGTCCTGGATGCCGGGCGATCCGGTGTGGGAAGGCACCATCGACGGCCATCCGGTCGCGGTGCAGGTCCGCGCGATCCCGAACGGCTTCAAGCTGGCGCATCATGGCTACGAAGTGTCGGTCAACGTCTTCACCGAGCGTGAAGCGGCGGCCGCGCGCTGGATGAAGGAAGCCGACAAGGCCGACACCGGCAAGAAGGTGCTGTGCCCTATGCCGGGCCTGATCGTGTCGATCGCGGTGACCGAGGGCCAGGAGGTCAAGGCCGGCGAGACGCTCGCGGTGGTCGAGGCGATGAAGATGCAGAACGTGCTGCGCGCCGAACGTGACGGCACCGTCAAGAAGATCCACGCCGCGGCCGGAGCGACGCTCGCGGTCGATGCGCTGATCCTCGAGTTCGCGTAAGCCCGCCGTGGCCTGGCGCGACCGCCGCACCGCATTGCGGGCAATCCTCACCGGATCCGCCTGCGTGCGCCCGGCGTCGGTGTACGATGCCATCTCGATCCGGATCGCCGACGACCTCGGCTTTCCGTTCGGGATGTTCGGCGGCTCGGTGGCCTCGCTGGCGATCCTCGGCGATCCCGACATCGCGCTGATTACGTTGACCGAGCTTGCCGAGCAGGTGCGGCGGATGAGCCGTGCCGCCGCGTTGCCGGTGGTGGTCGATGCCGACCACGGCTACGGCAATGCGCTCAACGTTCGCCGCACCGTCGAAGAATTGGAGGCGGCGGGGGCCGCCGGTCTCACCATCGAAGACACGCTACTGCCGCAGGCTTACGGCGAGGCCAAGCCGCAGCTGGTGTCGCGCGAGGAGGGGCTCGGCAAGATCAAGGCCGCGCTCGATGCGCGGCGCGATCCCAACCTGGTTATTTTCGGCCGCACCGGTGCCTGCTCGATCACGTCGCTCGATGATGCGATCGAACGCGCGCTGGCCTATGAGGCCGCTGGCGTCGATGCGTTGTTCTTCACCGGCGTGAAGACCCGCGCGCAGCTGGAAGCGATCAGCGCCGCGACCACGCTGCCGCTCGCGCTCGGCAGTCCGCCGGCTGAACTCGGCGACTTCGATCATCTTGCGGGCAGGCGTGTCCGCATTGCGGTGCAAGGCCATGCGCCGATCGCGGCTGCGACCGAGGCCGTGTTCAGAACGTTGTCGGCGATCAAAGCCGCTGCGACGCCGAAGCAACTGACCGGGCTCGCCGGCGTCGACCTGATGGACAAGGTCACGCGCGCCGACGTCGTCACCGATCGGAACGAACACTTCCTCGGTGTGAAGCGCTGATGAGCCAGATCATCCGGCAGGTGACGATCCGCGGCCGGGTGCAGGGCGTCGGCTATCGGGCCTGGCTGGCTCACACCGCCGAGGCGATGGGTCTGCAAGGGTGGGTCCGCAATCGCCGCGACGGCAGCGTCGAAGCGACTCTGGCCGGTGGCGACCACGTCGTCAGCGAGATGATCGCGCGATGCCAGCACGGCCCATCGGCGGCGCGGGTCGAAGCGGTGGTGGCAGAGACCGCACAGCCTGACGTCCTGAACCTGCGTCAGCCGGGCGAGCGCTTTTCGATCCTGTCGACCCTGTGAGACTGGCGCGACGCTGGCTTAGCCTGCGATCTGCCGGAACGTTGCCGCCAAGGTCCTGAGCGCCGCGCGGCGGCCCGCATCGCTGACGCGGGAGTGCAGCACGACCGGCGACGCAGGCAGGCGCGGCAGCTTCAGTTTGGCGCCGACATCGACGAGTCCCGGCGGCGCGATGCGTTTGGCCAGCGGTGCGACGGCGAGGCCGGCGAGCGCAGCGGCAACTACTGCACTGACGCCGCCGCCGACGAACACTTCGGTCCATGGCACCCTGGCCTTGTCGAGCGCGCGAACCGCGGTTGCCCGTACGCCGCACGGCGCAGCGAGCGAGGCCAGCGGAACGGGCGCGCCGTGGACGAGATCGAAATCAGGCGCTGCGAACCAGCCGAATTCATCGCGCAGCAAGGTCTCCCCGCCGCGTCGCCCCGCGCTCTCGCGGATGCAGATCGCATCCAGCTCCGCGCGATCGAACGCATCGATTAAGTCGCGCGAAAACCCGATGCTGACTTCGATCCGCAGGTCGGAGCGCCCTCGGCCAAGCCGGGCCAGCAGCGGCACCAAATCCGGTCCGGCGACGTGGTCGCTGATACCAAGCCGGAGTGACTGAACGATTACGCGCTCGCTGGCAACTGCGCGATCATTGTTGTCGATCAGCGCGCGGGCCCGATCTAGAAACGCCGAGCCTTCTGCAGTCAGCCCGACCGAGCGCGGCGAGCGCTCCAGCAGGCGCCGTTCGAGCAGTGCCTCCAAGCGCTGCAGCCGCATGCTGATTGCCGCCTGGGTAGTGCCGAGCGCTTCGGCGGCCCGCGTAAAGCTGCGCAGGTCGGCGACGTGGACGAAGGCGCGCACCGCGGCGATGTCGAGGTCGATCATCTCATCATCAGAATTTGTTATGATTGAAACGTAGACTGATACGGTAGCTTGATCTATGGGCGAGGTCTAGCTTCTGCGGCATCGAACACTTGTTGAGAGGAGCTACCGATGCCGCTGATCACCGTGCATTATTCGACGCCGCGCCCGACCTCGGACCTGAAGCCGCGGATCGCCGCCGCGGCCAGCGATCTCGCCGCCACCATCCTGCACAAGGATCCCAAGGTGACGGCGGTGATCGTCGAGCAGGTCGATCCGGCCGACTGGTTCGCGGCCGGCGCCTCGCTGGCAGATCAGAACCTCGCCAGCTTCTGGCTCGACATTCGGATCGTCGATAGCACCAACACCAAGGACGAGAAAGCGGAGTTCATCGCCGCAACCTACGCCCGCATGGGCGAACTACTCGGACCGCTGCACTCGGAAAGCTATGTCCACGTCAACGGCGTGCGGGCCGACGGCTATGGCTTCGGTGGTCTGACCCAAGAGCAGCGCTATATCGTGCGCAAGCTCGCCGCCGCACCACGATCGGCAGTCGTGGTATAAGCGCGCGCAAACGCGGTGGCGGTTAGTTCCGCCGCCGCGTGGTGGTGAACGGCGCCGTCCGGTCATCCGTGCTCGTTGGGCTAATGCGCTCCATCATCGCGCCGCCGCGGGCGGCGCTGTAGCCGAGCAGCCATTGCTCGAATGCAGCCGGCGCCAGTGCCGGCGCATACAGGAAGCCCTGGGTGACGTCACAGCCGAGCTCACTCAAGAGCTGGAATTGAGCGGTGGTCTCGACGCCTTCGGCGACGACGCTGAGGGCGAGGCTCTGGCCGACCCGCACCACGGTGGTGACGACGGCGCGGGCGGTGGGGCTGGTCTCGAGTTCGCTCATGAAGCCGCGATCGATCTTCAGCTCGCGGATCGGCAATTGCGCCAGCCGATTGAGATTGGAATAGCCGGTGCCGAAATCGTCGAGCGACAGTCCGACCCCGATCCGGCGCAGCGCCATCATCGTCTCGTGCGCGGTCGAGCGGTTGTCCTGGGCGACGCCTTCGGTGACCTCGAGCATCAGAGCTTCGGGTGGGAGGTGATAGGTCGCGAGCGTGTCGGCCACCAGTGTCGGCAGCGCTGGATTCTCGAAGTTGATCGGCGACAGATTGACGGCGACGCTCGGTACCTCGAGTCCCTGGTCTCGCCATGCCCGCATCTGCCGGCAGGCCTCGCGGATCGACCAGCACGCGATCTGATCGATCAGGCCGCACTCTTCGGCGAGTGGAATGAATTTTGTCGGCGGCACCGGACCGAGCGCCGGATCGTTCCAGCGCGCCATCGCTTCGACGCCGTGCAGCGCGCCGTCGCCGGTGCGGATCTGCGGCTGGTAATGCAATTCGAGACGGCTGTTCGCGAGCGCCGAGCGTAGCGCCGCCGCATAGGCCATCCGTTGCTCGGCTGCGCCATGCATGTCGCAGTTGAACAGCCGGTAGGTCGAGCGGCCCGAGCGCTTGGCGCGATACATCGCTGTGTCGGCCTGGTTGATCAGCGTGTCGAGGTCGGTGGCGTTGTCGGGATAAAGGCTGACGCCGATGCTGGCGGACATCGGCACTTGGCTGTTGCACAGCGCGAACGGCACCATCAGCGCTTCGCTGATCCGCGCGACTACCGGTTCGATTTCGGCTAGCTCCCGGTTCGGCAGCACGACGACGAATTCGTCACCGCCGAGCCGTCCCACAACGTCGCCCGGCTGGACTTGGTCGCGGAGCCTTCGGGCGAACTCGACCAGGAACTCGTCGCCAGCGGCATGGCCGAGCGTGTCGTTGATGTCCTTGAAATTGTCGACGTCGAGAAATGCCAGCGCAACGGTGCGGCCTGGCGGGCAGGCTGCGGTCGCTTCGCCTATCAGATCGCGCAGCCGCGCGCGGTTGGGCAGGCCGGTCAGCATGTCGAAATAGGCGAGACGCGCGATCTGCGCGCGCGACTCCATGCGCTCGATCGCAAGCGCCCCGAGATGCAGGCAGGCATCGACGATGCGGTGATGCCAATGGCTCGGCGGACGGCAGCCGCGGAAATAGAACGCGAAGGTGCCGATCACACGGCCGTCCTTGGCCTTGATCGGCGACGACCAGCAGGCGCGCAGCCCGATTTCCAACAGCCTCTTCTTGAACGGCTCCCAGCGCGGATCGGTGTCGATGTCGAGCGCCAGCACCGGTTCGCCGTAATACGCCGCGGTGCCACACGCGCCGACCTGCGGGCCGATCGACACGCCGTCGAGCGCGCGCGAGTAATCATCGGGAAGGCTCGGGCCGCCGAGCGGGTGCAACAGCCCCTGGGCGTCGACGTGCAGGATCGTGGAGACCACATCCGGCGCGATCTTCTCGACGAAACGGCACATCCGGTCGGCGACGTCGGTGATCGGAATCTCGTCCGCGAGTGCGCTCAGCGTCAGCTGCTGCAGCATACGCAATTGCCGGGTTTCCGAGATGTCGGTCAGCAGTGCGAAGACTTGCGTGATCCTGCCTTGCGGATTGCGCAGCGCTTTCACGTCGGCCGAGATCCAGATCTCGTCGCCGTTGCGGTCATAGACCAGGATCTCTTCTTCGCCACCCTCGGTATCGGCGATCCATCGTTTCAGGCTGGCGATCGTCCGGCGATTGGTGTGGTTACCGGCGAGGAGATCGATGACATTGCGGCCTTTGACATCCGTGGCACCGTAGCCGAACAGGCTGGTGAACGCGGCGTTGGTGTAGAGCAGCCTCAGATCGGCATCGGTGACCAGCACCGCACGGGTGGTGCGGTCAGCGATCGAGGAGAGTAGTTCGATACCTTTGCGGCGCTCCATCTCGGGCGTGATATCGCGCGCGGTGACGAGAGTGTAGTTGTGGCCGTACGTGCTGATCGTCGATTGCGTGAGCTCGGCGCTGATGACTTGGCCGTCCGGTCGTGGGATTTCGAGAATGGCGACGCCGTTCGATGTAGCGTGCGGGAAGAAGACACCGGAAGTTGGCTTTGAGATCGTGCCGGCGAGGCCGATGACCTCGGCGTGACGTCCGACGATGTCCGTGCGACAGATCCCCCAGATCCGTTCTGCGGCTCGGTTGAACAGACAGACATTGCCAGCATCGTCGATCACGATGGCAGCATCGCGCGTGTGGTCGAGGGCGACGCGCCATAGCGACGGACTATCGGGAGAGCTGGTGGGTCGTTGGATCATTCTTCAAACAAGATGCTAGGACAACTACGAGGGTGGCGAGGCCGCTGCTATTGAGGCCGTCGCTGATCTATCCCTGCTAACGTGACGAAAGGGTTGTCGGTGCCGCGCGGCGGGAACCGAGCGGTTTCATCCTTACAATTCCGTTGCCGGAGTCTGTGACTCGACACGGGGCCGCTGCGCTGATCGAGCCTCACGGCCGATTGTGACAGTCGCGCTTCCGGCGAGTGATCACTTCGCGTGCGGATCGATCCGGGAAGGAGGCGATCAGGCGCTTGTGGTTGCGGCTGTGCGGGTTTCGCCGAAGAGGTTTTCGAAGGCGGAGCGTAAAGCGATGTCGACGTCGGTCATCACCACCGGCAGGCCGAGGTCGACGAGGCTGGTGACGCCATAGCGCGGATCGCTGATCCCGCAGGGCACGATCGCCTTGAAGTGCGACAGGTCGGGTTCGACGTTGATGGCGATGCCGTGCAGCGACACCCAGCGCTTCAGCCGGACGCCGATCGCGGCGATCTTGTCCTCGTAGCCGTCGCCCTTGTCGGGTCGGCGAACCCAGACGCCGACCCGATCCTCACGCCGCTCGCCGCGGACGTTGAAGGCGTCGAGGGTGGCGATGATCCATTGTTCGAGCGCCGCCACATAGGCGCGCACGTCCGGGCGGCGGCGCTTCAGGTCGAGCATCACATAGGCGACGCGCTGGCCGGGGCCATGATAGGTCAGCTGGCCGCCGCGGCCGGTGGTGAACAGCGGGAAGCGCTCCTCCAGCAGGTCGGTGGCGTGACCGCTGGTGCCGGCGGTGTAAAGCGGCGGGTGCTCCAGCAGCCAGACCAGCTCGGGTGCTTCGCCCGCAGCGATCGCGGCCGCGCGCGCCTCCATGGTCGTCACCGCCTCCGGATACGGCACGGGCGAATCGGAGATGCGCCATTCCACCGCCGGGGAGCCGTCGGCGGGCTTCAGAGCGGTCCAATCCAGCGTTTGTCGGGGGAAAGCGGGGGCGTTAATCATTGGATAACCATAACGTGGTGTGGTCGACCACGTCTTCGTTCCTCAGGCAAGTCAGTCCGGGTTCCAGTGCCGACACTCGATAAAGTTTCCGTCGATCTGATGGTGGTTCTCGGGACCACCTCGATGCCGATCCACCAGGTGCTGCGGCTCAGCCGCGGCGCCATCATCGAACTGGACGCCACCGAAGCCGACGAGGTCAAGATCCTCGCCAACAATATGCCGATCGCTTCCGGCATGGTTTTGGTGGATCGCAACCGAATTGCGGTCGAGGTCAAACAGATGTTGCCGCGATCCCCAGATCGGCGGTGATCTGGCCTTGTGGCCTCTTCATTGTTTTGTTAAATGGGCGCCGTCGATCCGGTCGGCGATGCCCGAACCGGACCCAAGCGCTCGTGGCGGAATTGGTAGACGCGCTGCCTTGAGGTGGCAGTGAGTAAAATCGTGGGGGTTCGAGTCCCTCCGAGCGCACCACTTCCGTGCCGGCCCGCGTTGCTCGGCGCAATCCTTCCAAACAACCTGACGAACCGGTGTCGCGCATAAGATCTGTGAGGACATGGGCATTCGGATGCCGAAGCCTGATCGTCAGAACAGGCGGGGATCGAGGGCGAACGGCTCGATTGCTGCGATTCTGATCCGCTCGGCGTCAGGATGCCTGTGATTGATCAGAACATTCAGATCCGGCGATCCGTCGATCGGGACGATCGCCGATGGCACCCGCAGCAGCGGGGCTGAGAGCGAAGCCTGCCACGCATCACCGCGCTGCTGCGTCCAGCTCTCTCGACGTCCCCAATCCGCCGGAAGGGCGGAAACCGGCACGTCGTCGACCGACAAGTCGTCCGGGGCTTCGTAGCGCACCATCATCAGCTCAGGCAGCAACAGCGGGTCTTCGACGTGCACCAGCTTCTCCAGCACACAGAGAGCAGGCGATGTCGCGCAGTAGGTGATGGGCCGGCCGACAGTATTCCAGCGGCCGTCGAACAGCAGTCCATAACCGCCGCCGAACGTCCGAGCGTGACGGGCGAGAGACAGTCGCCACAGGCGCATCAGGCGGCAGCGCCCCAAGCGATCTTGCCGAGCACCACCTCGATCAGCCTGGCGCCAGCCTCGGTTTGTGCGACGGTCAGGGGTGTTTCGCCGTTCAGCTCAGCCAGAGGGCGGCGAAGCCAGAGGCTGGCCTTGTCCGCGCCGAAGGTGTCTTCGGCGAGGCTCTGAATGCGCAGCAGGCGGACGGCCCGGTCGGATTCGTCGATCGTGAGCGGCTGATTGCGCTCGGCGCGGTGTCGGCGGGTCCGCTGCGGGATGACGAACTGCTCGATTTCCTGATCGCTCAGCCCGGCGCGGCTCAATCCCTGGAGTGCGGCGAGGGGGAGGCGGTTGCGGACCACCATGGCCAACTCAGCCTGCGACCGAACCGTTGTGCCGAGCACCGGTTTGCCGCCGAGCTTATCCGCGACCGTTTCAATGATGGACATCGTCTGCCCCACCCATAGCGTCGGCAATGTGCCGTCAATCTAATGGCAAATTGCCGGACGGCAAGGGGTGGGTGCGGGGAACCGGGATCAGTGATTGAGCGGGCGAGGGCGGCTGCCGGCGTCGAGCGGGCCGCGCTGCAGGCCTTCCGAGGCGATGCCGACGCTGCCGGCGATCGGGCGTGCGGCAACGCCGACGTCGATCGGCATCGGCAGGCCGCTGGCGTCGCGGACGAGCTGCGGCGCTTCGCGGGCGGCACGTTCCGCTTTCACCGGGACCATCGCCCGGATGGCTGGGACGCTCCGTTCGGGAAGCGCGAACAGGCTCTGTGACGGCACCGGTAGGGTAATCAGGCTGTCGGCCGATTCGACCAGGGTCTGCCGCGGCCATGGCGAGCGCTGCGGCGTCGGCACCTGGCCACGCGCCAAACGATTCGACCGGATCTGGGCGCTGCCTGGAATCAGATGGTCGCGATCCAGGCCGATGTCGGCGAGTTCGGGGGCGGGCAGCATCTCCTCATTGGCGAACACGAAGCGCGGCACCTTCGGCCAGCGCACCTTCGCCACCGTCTCGGAAGCCGGATGCAGCCGCCACTCCTGCGGCTCGGTCGGCGTCTTCGGCAGCTCCGGCGTCGCCGCGACGACGTGCACGATCTTGTAGCCGCCCGCCTTCAGCGCCTGAAGGATGCGCGGCAGCGCCGCCACGGTGCGCGGCTGGATGTCATGCAGCAACATGATACCCTTGCCCTTTGCGGCCAGCCGGCTCATCGCCAGATGAAAAACGGTGTCGGGCGAGACGTGACGCCAGTCGTCGGCCGGGAAGTCGGCGCTCCACGCCTGAATGCCACGGGAGGCGAGGTATCCTTCGACCGCTTCGGCCCGCAACAGGCCGGGAATGCGGAAGAACGGCGACAGCGCAGCGCGGTCGCCACCGAGCGCGGCGAGCGTCGAGGCGATGCCTTCGTCGACCTCCTGCTGGGCCTGCTCCACCGACATCCGGTTGAAGCTCAGCGGATGGTTCTGGCTGTGGGTGCCGATGGTGTGGCCGGCGTCGCGCAGTTTGCGCACGCCGGCGGGAAACGTCGTCGCCATCCGCCCGACGACGAAGAACGTCGCCTTGACGCAGTCCTTGGCCAGGATGTCGAGAACCTGATTGCTTTCGCGCGGCAGCGGGCCGTCGTCGAATGTCAGCACCACCTCGTGGTCGCGCAGCGGCAGGGTCTCGCCGTACTGCATCGTGCCGATGCGCGGATGCTCGCGCGGATCGACGACCAGCGTGCGCGATGTGCCGAGCGCATCGGGGTTGCCGGGGCAGCTGGCCGCGCGGGCCTGTTGGGGCGGGAGGGTGAGAGCGGCGGCGACGCAGGCCGCACCAACGAAAGAAGAAATTCGCAACGAACGTTCAAACAACAGTGCACCGCCTTCACGCGACCGACAGCACGGTTCACGACGCCCGAATCCCAACCCGGACCGAAAAATAAAACCGCGTCATGAACGGCTGCTTAACCGTTCAAAGTTCCATGGCGATTCTGGGACGCGGGGCCGGCTCAGCGCGCAGTGCGGCCATGCGTATCCGACGCCACCGCGTGCCCGGCTTCGTCAGAGGGCACCACGTGCACGACGCGGTAGTTGTTTTCGCGGAGCCAGCGCAGGAACGCCGGCATCATCTCGGCGGTCTGCTTGCGCGGATCGTGAAACAGGATGATGCCGCGGCCGGTCGCCGTCAGCCGCTCGGTGATCAGCTTGAGCTGCTCGTCGGGCGTCATCAGATTCCAGTCGCTCGCCCACAGATCAGCACCAAATACCGGAATACCGCGCGCCTGCAGATCATCCAGCAGCGCCGGGGTGGATTCGAAATACGGGAAGCGGAAGAACCGGGTGGTCGCCACCGGAATGCCCTTGGCGCGCATCACCGCTTCGTCGGCCGCGATGCCGCGGTCGATCTCGGTGAGCGCATCGGCATGGCTCAGCGCCGACAGATGCTGATGGGTGTAGGTGTGGTGGCCGATGGTGTGACCGCCGGCCGCGATCCGTCGCACCATCTCGCCCATTTCGGAGGCTGGCTTGCCGACCAGGAAGAACGTGGCGCGGACGCATTCGTCGGCGAGCGCCTTCAGCACCGTCGGAGTCGTGGCGGCCGGACCGTCGTCGAAGGTCAGCACGACTTCGCGATCAGCAAGCGGCAGGGTTTGCGGAAAGCTCTTCAGGCCGACGCGCGGATAGGTCGCCGGATCGACGGTGAGCACCCGCGAGGTGCCGAGCGTGCCGGGGCGGGGGCACTCGGCGGCGTGAGCAGTCCCGCCGAGGGCGGCGAGGGCGACAAAAGCAGCTGCGGTGCGCGCGATGATCACGACACCCTCCGGGTTGGCGGATTGTTGGTGGGTGTCACGAATATCATTGCGCTTTGCTTCACCGATTGGTTATTGCCACGGGCATTCGCGCCGCCGTTCGACAGTGCATCTTGCCCGACGGCGCCCGATTTCTGCAACCAGTAAAACCCGCGGGAGCCCCCATGACCGACGACGTGGATGCGGTCGTGCGGCCCGATCTGGCCGCCCTCGATCCTGCGGCAATGCGGGATGACGATGGCGACCTCCGGGCCGAGTTCGTCGAGGCGGTGTCTCACGCCATCGCCGGCGAGGACGCGGGTTCGCTGCGGGCCGTGGTGTCCGAACTCCACGAGGCCGACCTCGGCGACCTGATCCGTGCGCTGGATTCCGACGAGCGGGTCCGGCTGGTGGAACTGACGGGCGCCGATTTCGACTTCTCCGCGCTCAACGAAGTCGACGAAACCGTCCGCGAGGAGATCCTCGAAGAGCTCGAGCCGGCGACCGTCGCGGAGGGCGTTCGCGAACTGGATTCCGACGACGCCGTCGAGCTACTCCAGGTGCTCGACGAAGAGGATCAGGATGAGATCCTCGATAAGCTGCCACCCTCCGAACGCGATGCGCTCGAGCGCAGCCTCGACTATCCGGAAAGCTCCGCCGGCCGGCGGATGCAGACCGATTTCATCGCCGTGCCGCGGGACTGGACCGTCGGCGAGGCGATCGACTTCATGCGCGAGACCGCCGAGCTGCCGGATCGTTTCTACGAGATCTACGTCGTCGACGGCGTCAATCACTGGCAGGGCGCGGTGTCGCTGGATCGGCTGCTGCGGTCGCATCGCAATGTGCCGTTGCCTGAACTGGTCGACGAGGACCGCCGCAAGGTGTCGGTGGACGATGATCAGGAGGAGGTCGCCCGCCTCTTCGGCAAGTACAACCTCGTCGCTGCCCCCGTGGTCGACGGCCAGAACCGCCTGGTCGGCGTCATCACCATCGACGACGTCGTCGATGTGATCGAGGAAGAGGCCGACGAAGACCTCAAGGCGCTGGGCGGCGTCACCAGCGACGAAGAACTGTCTGACCGGATGTGGACGATCGCGCGCGGCCGGTTCAACTGGCTGCTGGTCAACCTCGCCACCGCGTTCCTGGCGTCCTCGGTGCTCGGCCTGTTCGAAGATCAGCTGCAACAGATGGTGGCGCTGGCAGTGCTGGCGCCGATCGTCGCCAGCCAGGGCGGCAACGCCGCGACCCAGACCATGACGGTGGCGGTGCGGGCGCTGGCGACCCGCGAACTCGGCGCCTGGAACGCGGTACGGGTGGTGATGCGTGAGGCGCTGGTCGGCCTGGTCAACGGCGTCGCGTTTGCGCTGATCACCGGCATCGCGGCCTACGCCTGGTTCAGGGTGCCGGGCCTCGGCGTGGTGATCGGGCTGGCGATGATCTGCAATCTGGTCGCCGGTGCGCTCGGTGGTATCTTGATCCCGATGGCGCTGGAGAAAATGCGGGCCGACCCGGCCGTGGCCTCAGGCACCTTCGTCACCACCGTCACCGACGTGGTCGGCTTCTTCGCCTTCCTGGGTATCGCAACGCTGTGGTTCGGACTGAAGTAATCCTCTTCACGGGCTGTTAACGCTGTTGGCGGACGATTCCGTCCATGACCCAGATACAGCGGCTGCGACTGAAAGCGGACGGGCGGATCGTCGAACTACGCGACGGCCACGAGTTTCCGCTCGTGCCCAGTGGTGCCGAATCCGCCGGGCGCGGTTCGGAGCCTGAGCCGAAGGTACGCGACCTGCGGCTGCGGGCGGGCCTGACCCAGACCGAATTCGCCGCGCGTCTTGGCGTTCCGGTCGAGACCATCCGGAACTGGGAGCAGGGCAAGCGCAGCCCACGGGGACCTGCGCGTGCGCTGCTGACCGTGATCGCCCATACGCCCGATGTGGTGTTTGCCGCTTTGGCCGGTCGGCGGGAAGAAATTAGTCAGCTCGTCGCAGCGCCAGCGATTGGCAGCGAGTGCTGATCGGTTCATACTACTTCTGATCAGTCTGCGTACCCAAAATGCGGGACGATCGTCATGCAGACCGCCGACGCGCACTTCGTCGAAGCCCATGGGGCGAAGATTCCCCCAATCGGGCTCGGGACCTGGGAACTGAGCGGCCATAGCTGCGCGCGGATCGTCGAGCAGGCGCTCCGCCTCGGCTATCGCCATATCGACACCGCCCAGATCTACGAGAACGAGCGCGAGGTCGGGGAAGGCATTCGCAACTCCCACATCCGCCGCGATCAGCTGTTCGTCACCACCAAGGTCTGGACCACGCATTTCGCGCCCAATGACCTCATTCGCTCGGCCAAGGAGAGCTTAGTCAAACTGCGGCTGTCCGAGGTCGATCTCTTGCTGCTGCACTGGCCGAACGCGCATGTGCCGCTGGCGGAAACCCTCGGCGCTCTGTCGCAGGCCCGCGCGCTCGGCCTGACGCGGCACATCGGTGTTTCGAACTTCACGGTCGCGCTGCTCGCGGAGGCGGTCGCGGTCTGTCCGGCGCCGCTGGTGTGCAATCAGGTCGAGTACCACCCGTTTCTCGATCAGCAGAAGGTGCTCGCCGCCTGCGCGCTGTACGGCATGGCGCTGGTTGCCTACAGCCCGATCGCCCGCGGCAACGCCAAGAAGAGCGAAGTTCTCACCAGGATCGGCACCGGGCACGGCAAGACCGCGGCGCAGGTCTGCCTGCGCTGGCTGATCCAGCAGAACGTCGCGGCAATTCCGCGCAGTTCGCGGCTCGAGCGGCTGGCGCAGAACATCGACGTGTTCGACTTCGAATTGTCGGAAGCCGAAATGCAGGAGATCTTCACCCTCGGCAGTTCGAAGGGACGGCTGACCACGATGGCGACCGCCCCGGTGTGGGACTGAGCGCTACCCGCCGTTGACCTCGCCGCCGGAATAACGCACGTCGCTGAGACGACCTTCAGCGTGCCGGTGACCGATGTTCTTCCTACTCTCCAAGATCCTCGGCTTCTTCGTCCATCCGTCCAACACGATCGCGATGATCTGTGTGGCGGGCCTTGTGCTCGTGCTGACGCGCTGGTGGCGGGCCGGGCGGGCGCTCTTGATCGGCGGCGTCGTGCTGCTGCTGATCGCCGGTTACTCGCCGCTCGGCAACGTGCTGCTGCTATCGCTGTCGGAGCGGTTTCCGCCCTGGCACGAGGCCGGGCGCGCGCCGGATGGCATCATCGTGCTCGGCGGAGCGATCGATTCCGAACTCAGCGCGGCTCGCAACACCCTCGAACTCGACGCCTCGGCCGAGCGTGTCCTCGCTACGCTCGATCTGGCGCGGCGCTATCCGAAGGCGCGGATCGTCTATAGCGGCGGCAGCGGCAATCTGATCCAGCGCTCGGTCGCCGAAGCGCCGCTCGCCGGCGAACTGCTGGAGCGGTTCGGTCTGGCGTCGGATCGCGTGGTGCTGGAGGACAAGTCGCGGACCACCGCCGAAAACGCTGCCTATACGCGTGCTCTGGTGTCGCCGAAGCCTGGCGAACTGTGGCTGCTGGTGACGTCGGCGTTTCACATGCCGCGGTCGATCATCGCATTCCGTGCTGCCGGCTTCGACGTCGTGCCGTATCCGGTCGATTGGCGAACGCGCGGCAGCGAGGACGCGGCACGCACGTTCTCGACGCTGGCAGCAGGGCTCGCCCGCACCGACGTCGCCGTGCATGAATGGGCGGGGCTGCTCGCCTATCGGCTCGGCGGGAAGACGACATCGCTGCTGCCGTCGCCGTAAGCCACTCAGTCGTGGCGCGGCAGGCCGAGCCGGTACACGCCGCGGAAGTCGTTCGGATCCGCCGGCTTGCCCTTGCGATAGATCACCAGCCGGCCGTCCAGTGCCAAACCCACGGCGGCGCGCCGGATCGGCATCAGCAGGCCGTGCCAGTCACCTTCGGGGCGAAGAGCGTGCGCGATCTCCGGCGCGCTGAGCGTGCCGTGGCCGGCTTTGTTCAGTACGGCGAGGATGTCGTCTTCGAGGGCGGAGACAGGCGAGGCGGGGGCAGGCGCCGAATCGTGAGGGGTCATGGCAATGCAGTGCCGCAATGGCCGGCGCGCCGCAACCTCGACCGATTGACAGTCGCTCCGGCCGTGGATTGATTGCCGAGGGACGCATCGCTGCGGGGATGAAGGGAGTTTTCGGCCATGGCGCGGACGCTGGTGATCGGCAACAAGAACTACTCATCATGGTCGATGCGGCCGTGGATCGCGCTGAAGGCGACTGGGATCACGTTCGATGAGGTGGTGATCCCGCTCTACACCGGCGACGCCGACAAGCGCCGCATCCTCGCCTTCACGCCGGCCGGCAAGGTGCCGGTGCTGGTCGACGGCGATGTCACGATCTGGGATTCGCTGGCGATCATCGAATACGCCGCCGAGCGCTTTCCCAAGGCACAGCTCTGGCCCGACGATGTCGCCGCGCGGGCTCACGCACGGTCGGTGGCGGCCGAGATGCACTCCAGCTTCGCCGCGCTGCGCAACGAGTGCGGCATGAACATCCATCGGCCGGTCGGTGCCAAGCCGCTGTCGGATGCGGCGCGCGCCGACATCGCCCGGGTCCAGGAGATCTGGACCGACTGCCGCAACCGCTACGGCCGTTTCGGGCCGTATCTGTTCGGCCACTTCAGCGGCGTCGATGCGATGTTCGCGCCCGTGGTGCACCGGTTTCGCACCTATGCGGTCGAGCTCGACCCGATCGCGCAGGGCTACATGGAGGTGATGATGGCGCTGCCGGCATTCCAGGAATGGACTCAGGCAGCCCTTGCTGAGACCTGGATCATCGACAAATTCGAGACCGATTGAGCTGCGGAAGGGGATTCATTCCCAAGCCCCCTCGGTTCCCGGCCTTCGGGCGCCTAGATCGCTGAAAAACAAGCAAAATCGGGGCGCCAGCCATGCGTGATTCACTGGCCAGGAGAGCGTCTTGCGTGCTATAAGCGCGCGGGGTTTGGGGGGAGCCGATCACACCCGGCAACAGGGATCGGATCGGTATTCAAGTGGCGCAGGAGTTGAGCGTTGAAGCACAAGTTCGTGGTAGGTGAATCCGTCTATTTTACCGCCAGCAACGTTGCCCGTCCGGCAGCCAGCGGCATGTACGAAATCGTCCGTCTGCTCCCGACCGATGGGTCTGATTGCCAGTATCGTATCAAGAATATCTCCGAGGCGTTCGAACGAGTCGCCAAGGAGAGCCAGCTCAGCATCTGCTGAGCCCCGCATCGTCTTTCTTCCAAAGACATAACAGCCTCTGAGATCATCATCGCTGTCCTGACGTCCCTCCGGGGGCAGGGGACAGCGATCTCGGGGCCGCGTTTCGCCAAGTCTTGCGCCCATTTTGGTCGTAAAGCCGGTGTTGACTCGCCGGATCGGCGCTCAGGGGACAACGCGCATGGATTGGGCTGCTTGGTCGACTTGGCTCGACCAGATTCTGCATTCACCAAATTTTCCGATGTGGGCCACCGTCGCGGTTGCGGCATTCGTGGCGCTGTTGGTGCTGGTCACGTTGCTGCGGGCCGACAAGTCGGTCGCTAACGGCGCGCTGGTGGCGATCACCATCGGCGCGATCGGGCTGGCGGGCTATTCGGCATTTCGGGGCTTTGGCAGCTCGGGGGGCGGACAGGCCGCGGGGGAGGCGCGCGATCCGATCGCCAAGGCGATGCCGGCACTGGCCTGCGTCGACGACCTTGCCGGCGATATGGTTCTGGCAGCCTGCGAGAAGGCGCTATTCAGTTCGCCCGAGACTGTCGCGGCCGCGGTGTCCTATGCGTCGGCCCGGCTGGCGCGGCTCACCGCCCTCGGTGACATCGCCGCCGCCGACAAGCAGATGACGCCGGAGCTGGCCCGGCTGCGCCGCGCGATCGAGCGCGACCGCTATGGGCTGATTGCCTATGTGCTGTCGTCGCAGGACCGCTGCCAGCCGACCGACTGCGCGGCATTCCGGTCGCTCACCGATTCCAGCCGGATTGCGGCGAATATCGGCGACCATCTCTACGAGACCACCCTGACCCGTTACGCCCCGAGCTGGGGCGGCCTGCCGATGACCGCGGCCGGCGCAGGGCAGGTCCCGGCGGCTCCTGCTGGGGCTGCGCTCCCGGTGCCGGGCGCCACGCCGGCGCTCGCTGGCGTCACCGAAGCGCCGAGCGGTAAGCCGACCGATATCGACTTCCCAACCTCGGCCTCAATTCCGCCCGTCAGTATCATGACGGAGCCCGCGCCGGCCAAGCCGGCGGCGGCTGCCGCCACCAACGCCAAGAGCGCCCCGGCGGCGAAGAAGCCCCCGGCGCCGCCAGCTGCGGCCCAGGCGTCGGCCACCCACAATGCGGCTGGGGCGGCTGCCGCCAATCCTCCGCCCGCCAAGAGGCCGCCCGCTCCACCGAAACCGAAGCCACCTGCGCCGGTCCAGCTTGCGCCGGAAGAGGCTCCCGCGGAAAACTGAGCGGCGGCATTTTTTAGGAAGCGAGACAGACGACCTCGATGGCTCTGCATTTGATCAAGCTCGCGGTGGGCTGCGAGTCGGTGAAGGATCTGACCGAGCGGGTGGCGGAGCGCGCCAGATCGGGTGGGCGGCATATCCACATCACCCGCATGGTGCCGAAGCGCGATGCGGAGCTGCTCGACGGCGGCTCGCTGTATTGGGTGATCCGCGGTGAGATCGCGGCGCGCGAAAAGCTGATCGCGATCGAGCCGTTTCGCGATGGTGAAGGTGTCAGCCGCTGCCGCCTGGTGCTGGAGCCGGAGGTGCACCCGGTCAGCCCGCGGCCGATGCGGCCGTTCCAGGGCTGGCGTTATCTCACCGCAGCGGACGCGCCGCAGGACCTCGGCAAGGCTGCCGAGGGGATCGCGGCGATGCCGGAAGCGATGCGCCGCGAGCTGCGCGAACTCGGGCTGCTGTAGGCGTAGGGCCCGTGTGTCTTACACCGCGATATTGTCGATCAGCCGGGTCTTGCCGAGCTTGGCAGCGACCAGCAGCCGGATCGGACCTTCCTTGGCGGATTTGATCGGCGCCAGCGTCTCGGCGTGGCGCGCCTCCAGGTAGTCGAGCACGAAGCCGGCTTCGGTGATCAACTCGGCGCCCGCAGTCAGCGACGACTCGATGCTCTTGCCCGCCTTGATCCGCTTCGCGACCTCTTTCATCGCCCGATACAGGGTGGGTGCGATCGCGCGCTCCTCAGCCGACAGGTAGACGTTGCGCGACGACATCGCGAGGCCGTCGCGCTCGCGCACCGTCGGTGCGCCGATCACCTTGACGCCGAGGTCGAGATCGGCGGCCATCCGCGTCACCACGCGGAGCTGCTGGAAGTCCTTCGAGCCGAAGATCGCGACGTCCGGCCGGCACTGGATGAACAGCTTGCCGACCACGGTGGTGACGCCGCCGAAGAAGTGCGGGCGGAAGCGGTCTTCAAGGCCGGCGACGGCGGGGCCTTCGGTCGAGATCTTGGAGGCGAAGCCGTCCGGGTACATCACCTTGACGTCGGGATTCCAGATCAGGTCGACGTTCTCTCCCGCGAGCTTGGAGGCGTCGGCCTTGAAGGTCCGCGGATACGAGCCGAAGTCCTCGTGCGGGGCGAACTGCGTCGGGTTCACGAACACCGAGACCACCACCTTGTCGGCGCGTCGTTTCGCCAGGCGAACCAGCGACAGGTGCCCGTCGTGCAACGCCCCCATGGTCGGCACCAACGCCACGCTGGCGTTGCGCTTGCGCAGCTCGGCAAGCGCGCGGCGAAGGGCGGGGAGAGTGCGGGCGACAACGGGAGGACGGGACATCGAAGGCTCGATCGCGGTCAGCGGAGACAAGCCGCTCCAGGCGGCGGCGGAAAGGAATCCGATCTTATCAAGCCCCGGCGCTGACCGCCACCAGGGCGGCCCGCCACAGAGGTCGGCCAAGGCGCCCCGTTAAGCTTGATCGCGACCACTCGGCGCGCGGCAGATTCATGATGAAGCGCGAAGCCGCTTCCGTCGCGGCCCGTCTTACGCAATTTGCTTGACCCTCGACATGGCCGATTTGAAGATCGGCGACGAAAGGGAGATCGATGCTGATTGAGGCCCCCGAAAGTCAGTCCGGCCCGGCGCGTGTGATCGTGCTCGGCAACGAGAAGGGCGGCTCCGGAAAATCGACGCTGGCGCTGCACATCGCGGTAGCGCTGCTGAAGGCTGGTCAGCGGGTCGCGACGATCGATCTCGATTGCCGGCAGCGCAGCTTCACCCGCTACATCGCCAATCGCCAGGCTTGGTCGCAGCACGCGCACCTCGATCTCGAACTGCCGGACCATTGCTGCCTGACCCTCGGCGAGACCATGCAGGTCGCCGACAATGAAGCCGACGAGTTTCAGCAATTCGCCGACGCTGTCGCGGCCGTCGAGCACGATCACGACTTCATCGTAGTCGATACGCCGGGCTCGGATAGTTATCTGATGCGGCTGGCGCATTCGATGGCCGATACGCTGGTCACGCCGATCAACGACAGCTTCCTTGATTTCGATGTGCTCGGCGGTGTCGATCCAACGACCTTCGAAGTCACCGGCGCAAGTCACTACGCCGCGATGGTGATCGATGCGCGGCGCCGGCGCCGCCAGCTCGACGGCTCGGACACTGACTGGATCGTGGTGCGGAATCGTCTGTCGACGATCGGATCGCGAAATAACCAGATGGTCGCTGCCGGCCTGAAAGAGCTGGCGATGCGGATCGGCTTTCGGCCGCTCGATGGCTTTGCCGAACGGGTGGTGTATCGCGAGTTCTTTCCGCGCGGCCTGACGGCGCTCGACAACCTCGATGCCGCGACGCTCGGTACGCGTCCGAGCATGGGGCACGTCACCGCGCGCGAGGAGGTGACGGATCTGCTGCGGCGGCTGAAGCTGCCGCTCGACGAGCGCGGCCGCCGCCGTGCCGCCAACCGCGCCGAGTGGTTCGCTCAAGCCGGGACGCCGCTCGAACTTCACGACATCGTCGGCGTGTAGTTCAAATTTTACCCAATTTTCTTCATTCTTTGGTCGGACATCAAAGCGGCGCCCGCAGTCATCCGATGTCGCTGCCGCACCCTCCTGAGAAATTTCGAATTCGTACAACCCGTTGAACGGCGAAAACTATTCCGATCGGCCGCGGCTTTGTGCAGTTGCACAAGGAGGGGGCGCAAATCCGCTAATCTTTGATCTTCCTGTCATATGACTGTGATTTATAGTCGTATGGTCGATCATCCTGGGCATGGGGCTGCTGATCGACTCAGGATGGATGATGACCCGCGGAATCACAGTTCTGCTGGCGCTGTGCCTCGTCTCGGCCGTCGCTTACTTCACCGCCTCGAAATGGGCGATCCGGCATCAGACGCTGACGTTCTACGATGCTTCGCGTCAGCGACCGGTCGAGATCGACATCGCAGTTCGCCGTGACAAGGAGATGCAGGCCGAAGGCGGCCTCGCAGAGCTCCCGGTTGCGGTGCTCAATCACGGTAACACCGTGAAATTCACCGAGTACTCGTTCCTCGCCAATCTGTTCGCCGCTCGCGGTTATCTGGCGATCAGCATTCAGCACGATCTGCCGATTGACGGGCCGCTGGTGACAAAAGTCGGCGAGCCTTACGTCGGCCGACTGCCTGTGTATGAGAAAGGCGTCGCCAATATCGATTTCGCCGTTACGCAGCTGAAGACCATTCTGCCGAATGCCGATTATCGCCACCTCACCATGGTCGGGCATTCCAATGGCGGCGACATTTCGATGTACTACGCCCATCTGCATCCCGAGCTGATCCGGCGGGTGGTGACGCTGGATAATCTGCGGGTGCCGTTCATGATCGATGGCAAATTCAAGACGCTGACGTTCCGGTCCGAAGACCCGGTGTTCAAGACCGACCCTGGCGTGGTACCGGCGCAGGAGGTCTGCGACAAAGCCGGCATCACGGTGGTCAACACCCAGTTTCAGCACACCGAGATGAGCGATCGCGGGCCGACGAGTGTCAAGAATGCGATCGCGGATTCGCTCGATCGCTTCCTCGACGATGGCACCGCATCGATCAAGCCGAAGCCGGTGCCGCGCGGCCCGAGCGCGGTGGCCTCGGCCAAATAGGGAAGCCGCCGCTGGCGGGCGTTGACGCTCGATCCCGCCGTCTCCACATAGGTCTCGCTGTTCCAGAGCGAGCCCTGATGTCCCGCGAGCCGACCACAACTCCATCCCAAACGACCGTCCGCGACAACGGCACGGCGACGCCTGCGCCGTCGTCGTCCGCGGAGATTGCCGCCTTCGTCGCGAAAGCGCGCGCGATGGCACCGAATGCCGCTGGCGCCCGCGGTCGCCTGGTGTTCGCGCTCGATGCCACGATGAGCCGGCAGCCGACCTGGGACATGGCCTGCGCGCTGCAGGCCGACATGTTCCGCGAGGCAGAGGCGATCGGCAGTCTCGATATCCGTCTGGTGTACTATCGCGGCTTCAACGAGTGCCGGGCCTCGACCTGGATCTCGTCGAGCGCTGAACTGGCGCGGCTGATGGGCAAGATCGATTGCCGCGGCGGGCATACCCAGATCGGCCGCGTGCTGTCCGACGCCCGCAAGGAGGCGATTGCTGCCGGGGTCCGTGCCATCGTGTTCGTCGGCGACGCCATGGAAGAGCAGGCCGACGATCTCTGCGCCAAGGCGGGCGAGCTCGGTATGCTCAAGGTCCCGGTGTTCGTATTTCAGGAGGGCGTCGATCCGGTCGCCGAGCAGACCTTTCGCGAGATCGCGCGGCTGAGCGGTGGGGCGTGGTGTCGCTTCGATCCAGGCGCTGCGGCGCAGCTCCGCGAGCTGCTGCGCGCCGCTGCTGCGTATGCGGCCGGTGGGCGCGAGGCGCTGCAGCGGCTGGCCGCGAGCGGCGGCGGCGCTGCGCTGCTGCTCGGGCAGATGCGATAGCCGCGCGCGATCCGGCGCCGGTGCTTTTTCTCCCCGACCAACTTATATTCCGGCCATGCCTACGTTGATTGCCGGCGCCATCGCCGTTTTCGTGCTCTACACGCTGCTGCAGATGTTCCGGTCGGCCAACCCGGCGGTGCTGGCGCGGGCGCTGAAGATCGCCGGCGGCATCGTCACCCTGGCGGCGGCGCTGTTTACCGGGGTCAAAGGCGAACTCGCGGTCGCAATCCCGCTCGGCCTGTTCGGCGCCGGGCTGCTCGGCTGGGCGCCGCTGCAGAATGCCGGCTTCGGCAATCTCGGCGGCTTGTTCGGAGGCCTCGGCGGGCGCTCGCGAGGCCAAGCCTCGACGGTGCGGTCGCAGTATCTGGAAATGGTGCTGGACCACGACAGCGGTGCGATGACCGGGCGGATCCTGGCCGGCCCCAATGCCGGCCGCTCGCTCGACGAATTCGACCTCGGCCAGCTCGCGGCGATGCTGGCCGGCTTCGATGCCGAGAGCTGTGCGCTACTTGAAAGCTATCTGGACCGCCGGTTTCCCGCTTGGCGTCAGAACGCGCATGGAGATGCGGCAGGGGGGCAGCGTAGCCAGGCGTCGGGCAGCAAAATGACGACCGAGGAAGCCTATGAGATCCTTGGCCTGCAGCCGGGAGCGGGGCCGGACGAGATCGGACGCGCCCACCGCACCCTCATGAAGAAATTGCATCCCGACCAAGGGGGGTCGACGTACCTTGCCGCCCGGGTAAACGCGGCCAAGGATACCTTGCTTCGAACGCATCGCAGCTAACTCCAGCAACGCAACTTTACGCTACAGACTGCGAGTGCCCTGATCCCGAATTGACGCCCGGGTTGCCCGCCGCTTCGGCGTGGCTGTTGATTCAACTTTTATCGATCAATCCTTGACGAGTGGTTTCGCCGTGTTCCCGTCGTGCGAGATCGTTCGGTTCGATGCCGGCGCGGCGTTGGAGAGCATGAGCTCCGCATCTTCCGCCAAGTCCCCAGCGGCGCTGTGACGCCAAACGAAAAACGCGGCCGGGAGGGCCCGGCCGCGTTCGTCTTCTTCGATATTGGAAAGATCAGTTCTTGATGGTGAAGCAGGAGATGTCGGAGCGCTTCAGCTTGCGGCACACCGCTTCGGCTTCATCACGTTCCAGTCCGGCAAAGCGGGCGCGATACAGCTTGCGGTCGCCCCGGGTGGTCACGGTCTCGGTGAACGGATCAGCCTTGCCGAGCAAGCCGCTGGCGCGTTCGCGGGCGGCATCGAGGCGCTTGCGGGCCTCCGGTTCGCTTTCCAGCGCGCCGACCTGAATGATCCAGCCGCTGTGGGCGACGGTCTTGATCGCGCCGTTCTGCTGAACCGCCGGAGCCGCTGGGGGCGGAGCCGCCGGGGCGGGGTCGGCATAGGCCATCGCCTGCGAGTGCTTCGGCGCCATGTTGCCGGGCAGCACGCCGAGGATGCCCTGGCCGGTGCCGTGGCCGGCCGGCTGCTGGATCGCTTCGGGGCGGGCTTCGACACCGGCGACCGCGGCGTTGGAAGTTTCGGCCGGATCCTGGCGGGGCGACGGGATGGCGTTGGTGACGGGAGGGGCGGCGACGGCAGAAGCGAGCTTGATCGGGGCGGATTTGACCTGGACGGTCTTGACCCGGACCGGCTTCATCGGCTCGGCCGAGCCGGGAATGATCTGCAGCGGCTTGGATTCCAGGCTGCCGCTGTTGAACGGGCCGGGCTCCGGCTTGGCTTCCGCTTTCGGCTCAGGCGCAGCGACGGAGCGGGTCATCGGCGCGGCGGGGCGGGGGACCGGGACAACGGCGGCTTCCGGGGCGGCGGAGGCGACCTGAACGGCGCCCTGCACCTGAACCGCCGGCGCCGGACGGGTATCCTCGGCGACCTCGGTCTCGTCCGAGCCGGGCGAGCGCTCGCTGATGGCGGCAACGGTGCGGCGCGTCGCGCCCTTTTCCAGATTCTCGGCCAGCAGGTTGCGCATGATGGCGTCACGCGAGCCGCCGCTGCGGCCGCCGAGCACGACGCCGACCAGGAAGCGGTTGCCGCGGTGCATCGAGGTGACGAGGTTGAAGCCGGAGGCGCGGGTGTAACCGGTCTTGATGCCGTCGACGCCTTCCACATTGCCGAGCAGGCGATTGTGGTTGCGAATGGCGTGGCCGCGATAATTGAATACGGAGGTCGCGAAGTAGCGGTAGTAGCGCGGGAAGCGGTCCTGGATCGCGCGGCCGAGGATCGACTGGTCCCGCGCGGTGGTGACCTGCTCGTCGTTCGGCAGGCCGGAGGCGTTACGGTACACGGTGCGCGACATGCCGAGCGCCCGCGCCTTGCGGGTCATCAGCTTGGCGAAGTCGGACTCGCTGCCGCCGACGGTCTCGGCGATCACCACGGCGGCGTCGTTGGCCGAGCGCGTCACCAGGCCCTTGATGGCGTCTTCGACCCGCAGCGTCGAGCCGGGGCGCAAGCCGAGCTTGGTCGGTGCCTGCTCGGAGGCGTGCTCGGAAACTTCCATCTCGCTGTCGAGGCTGAGTTTGCCCTGTTCGAGCTTCTCGAACAGCAGGTACAGCGTCATGATCTTGGTCAGCGACGCCGGATGACGGAGGCTGTCGGGGTTGGTGGCGGTGAGAACCGCACCGGTGTTGCCGTCGACGATGATCGAGGCGAAGGCGGGGTTGTAGCTGTTGCGCTCGACGTGATGGCGGGCGTGATGATGACGATGCCGCTTCCGGGCGTCGGCTGTGTCGGTTGTAAAGATCACCGCGGCTGAGATCGTCGCCAAGCCGAGCACGCAAACTCGCAGCGCGCGCGAGCTGAAGGAAATATTGCGGTGCATGAACGTCCCCGTCCGATCTTTCATCATTCACCGGGCCGTGAGGCAAAATTAAGCCCGTGCGGTCCGGTGACGTTGGAATCCAGCGTTGGAATCACTCGCTTGCCCGGCACCAGCGGCAGCTCCCGATCGATCGGGTAAGCGGCTGAATTGACGCGGCTTTTCGTGGCGAGCGCAAATGTTTAGGGATTCAGGTTAGGAGCGGGCGGTTTCGAAAAGGTTAAGCATCTGTTGCGTTGATGCCGAGGATTCGCCGGATTGGTATCGCAGTGCAGCATGTTCCGCTACCCCGGGCTGAGCTCGGGGTAGTGGCTGGACGCCGGACTCGGGATGAGCAGGCGGGCCGGATCGGCCGCAGCCTACTTGGCGACGCGGAGCTTGGACAGCGAGGAGCCGATCTGGGCGAAAGCCGTCCCGATGCCGCTAGACGTCGTGGTCGAAAAGAAACTGCCGCTGTCTGCGCAGTATTTCAGTACCGACGACTCCGGGTCGCCATCGGTGTTCACCTGGATCGTGTAAATTAGGACCGGGTTGGTGTTGGTCGCCGACGCCCGGATGTTGTCGCACAGAATCCGCTGACGCGCGTCGATCTGGCCGTTGTACTGGACTTGCCCGTTTCCGTAGCTGGGCCAGCGGTCCATCGTGTTCAGGCCATCCGACAGCAGAATGATCGCATCGGTGTACTTATAGTTGGAGTCCTTCGCCGGGGTGTTCAGCGGAACTCCCGACTGCAGCGAGAGCCAGGCCCAGTGCATGCCGATCGGCTGATTGGTGCCGCCGCCTGCAGTGAACGCGTCGATCTTGTTCTTCAGCGTCGTCGCATTTCCCGATGAGTAGATCGACGTCATCGGCGTGATCTCCGGAGGGCAGACCGATGAATTGAGCAACTGGTAACGTGCGGGAAAGCGCTTCGGATCGGTCGTCGGCGCGTCCTTAGTGGTGTCCGCGGGTTGATCGCGGTCGGCCACGCAGCCCTTCCAGATGTTGGTGCTGGTATAGGGGGTCCATGTCCGGCCGTTATTCCGGCAATCCGTTTTGCTGTAGTAAGTGACGTTCGACCACCAGACGGTGCTGCAGCTGCCCTCGTATTCCGGCCAGTCGTCCCATTTCAGCCAGGTGGCGTTCTTGTTGCTGAGGCCGACGTTGACCATGTGCGCGAACGGCACGATCGAAACGTAGACGTCGTCTGCCGACTGAGTACTGGCGCGGAGTGTGTCGATGAGGCTCTTAGCGGCCGTCTTCATGGCGTCGAGTTTGCCGTCATCGGCCATCGACCCGGTGACGTCGAGCGCCATCGCGACACGGAGGCGGGTCCCGCCCCAGGTCGTCGTGGTCGATGATCCGATCGCCATCGTTTGGAAGCCGAGGATTTTCATGAACTGAGTTGGGACCGAGCCTTGGCCGCTCATCGCAATGGTGGAGGAGCCGGAGCTGTCCTTCGCCGTATAGGTCGCGGTCACGGTCACTGCGCCGGACTCTTTATTGGTGTAGAGGCTGTTGAAGTAAGTCTGCGCCTTGCTCGACACCTGGTCGGGGGTGATGGCGCCGACGCCGAGATCGCGCGACAGCATCAGGGCGGCCGAATCGAGCGCGTTTTGCAGGGAGGTGCGGGCGTTGTTGGCGCGCGAATAGTCCACAGCCATGCCGATGAAGCCGAGCAACGGCACCAGCGCCAGGGCGAAGATCACTGCGATATTGCCCCCGTTCGCCTGCGGGAAGCGGCGCGCCGCGCGCGTCAGTTGGGCGGCAAGGGAGATCATAGACATATCGGCACCGATCCTGGCTCTTCGCGGGGCAAGATCGGGCGGTATGGATAAACGCCGCGTAAAATGAATCTCAGAAACTCGCTAAACTGCGCCATAAATGCCGCGAAGCCGGGCGTTTTGCTTGCTGGTCCGTCACCGCGGTGGGCCGGATTTGCCCGTTTCTTCTAACGCCCGGTTAACTCTGCGGCCTCCAACGGCGAGGCTTGGCCTGCGCCCAGGCTAGGTGTGCCTCCGGGATTTCCGCGCTTGCAGCAAAACCGCACTCGACCCATATTTACCGTATTCCGCCGCTGCGTCGTGCCGGGAGCCGCTGCGCTGTGGGCGTGGTCGGCATTTGCGCGCTGACCGCAGGTCGCGGTTCCGGCGTCTGGGAAGTTCCCTGGGGATTTAAATACCGAAAGCCATGCTGCAACCTTCTCTAAGCCACCCCGCTGCCGGCCCTGCCGGCGACCGAATGAACCGGCCGCGCGCGATGGCAGGCGACGGGGGCCGTTCCGGCCCGAGCACGCCGTCGACCTCGGTCATCACCAAGACCAAGCCGCGCACCAAGCGCCCCAATCTCTATCGCGTGCTGATCCTGAACGACGACTACACGCCGATGGAGTTCGTGGTCCACGTGCTGGAGAAGTTCTTCCAGATGGACGTCGAGGCCGCCACCAAGGTGATGCTGCACGTCCATCATCACGGCATCGGGGAGTGCGGCGTTTTCACCTACGAGATCGCCGAGACCAAAGTGACGCAGGTGATGGATTTTGCCCGCAAGCATCAACATCCTCTTCAGTGCGTCATGGAGAAAAAATAGCAGCGGGCGTGTCGCCAAACTCGGAACAGGTTTTGCATTGGTCCAAGCTGGCGGGTTTTCCCGGACTTGCTGGGTGGACGGACTGATACGGAACCAGTCTTTCGCGATCAGGTTTGGACACTATATCTGGAAAGGTTGTTGTTGCGTCACGGTGCAGCGGCGATCATGATCAGCGGGGGACACAGAGGACGAGATGCCGACATTTTCCCAAAGCCTTGAGCAATCCCTCCATCGTGCGCTCGCCATCGCCAACGAGCGTCACCACCAGTACGCAACCCTCGAACATCTGCTGTTGTCTCTGGTCGACGATTCCGACGCGGCCGCGGTGATGCGCGCCTGCAGCGTCGATCTCGACAAGCTGCGCACCAGCTTGGTCAACTATCTCGAAACCGAGTTCGAGAATTTGGTGACCGACGGATCTGAGGACGCCAAGCCGACCGCCGGCTTCCAGCGCGTGATTCAGCGCGCCGTGATCCATGTGCAATCCTCGGGTCGTGAGGAAGTGACCGGCGCCAACGTGCTGGTCGCGATCTTCGCCGAGCGTGAAAGCCATGCCGCGTACTTCCTGCAGGAGCAGGACATGACGCGCTACGATGCAGTCAACTACATCAGCCACGGCATCGCCAAGCGTCCCGGCGTGTCCGAAGCTCGCCCGGTGCGCGGTGTTGACGAAGAGACCGAGACCAAGGGCGGCGACGACTCCAAGAAGAAGGGCGACGCGCTCGAGACCTATTGCGTCAACCTCAACAAGAAGGCCCGCGACGGTAAGATCGATCCGGTGATCGGGCGCAATGCCGAGATCAGCCGCGCGATCCAGGTGCTGTGCCGCCGGCAGAAGAACAACCCGCTGTTCGTCGGCGAAGCCGGCGTCGGCAAAACGGCCATCGCCGAAGGTCTCGCCAAGCGCATCGTCGACGGCGAGGTGCCGGAGGTGCTGTCCGCCGCCACCGTGTTCTCGCTGGACATGGGCACGCTGCTGGCAGGTACGCGCTATCGCGGTGACTTCGAGGAACGCCTCAAGCAGGTGTTGAAGGAGCTCGAAGCGCATCCGAACGCGATCCTGTTCATCGACGAGATCCACACCGTGATCGGTGCCGGTGCCACGTCCGGTGGCGCGATGGATGCCTCGAATTTGCTCAAGCCTGCCTTGGCTTCGGGCACCATTCGATGCATGGGCTCGACCACCTATAAGGAATACCGTCAGCACTTCGAGAAGGACCGCGCTCTGGTGCGGCGTTTCCAGAAGATCGACGTCAACGAGCCGACGGTCGAAGACGCGATCGCGATCCTGAAGGGGCTGAAGCCTTACTTCGAGGACTACCACAAGCTGAAGTACACCAACGAGGCGATCGAATCCGCGGTGCAGCTGTCGTCGCGCTACATCCATGACCGGAAGCTGCCGGACAAGGCGATCGACGTCATCGACGAGTCGGGCGCGGCGCAGATGCTGCTGTCCGAGAACAAGCGCAAGAAGACGATTGGTATCAAGGAAATCGAAGCCACCGTCGCGACGATGGCGCGGATCCCGCCGAAGAGCGTGTCGAAGGACGACGCCGAGGTGCTCAAGCATCTCGAGCAGACTCTGAAGCGCGTAGTGTTCGGTCAGGACAAGGCGATCGAGGCGCTGTCGGCGTCGATCAAGCTGGCGCGTGCCGGCCTGCGTGAACCGGAGAAGCCGATTGGCTGCTACCTGTTCTCGGGCCCGACCGGCGTCGGCAAGACCGAAGTCGCCAAGCAGCTCGCGTCGACGCTCGGCGTCGAACTGCTGCGCTTCGATATGTCGGAGTACATGGAGCGGCATACCGTGTCGCGTCTGATCGGCGCGCCTCCCGGCTATGTCGGCTTCGACCAGGGCGGCCTGTTGACCGACGGCGTCGATCAGCATCCGCACTGCGTGGTGCTGCTCGACGAAATCGAGAAGGCGCATCCGGATCTGTACAATGTGTTGCTGCAGATCATGGATCACGGCCGGCTCACCGACCACAACGGCAAGCAGGTCAACTTCCGCAACGTCATCCTGATCATGACCACGAACGCGGGTGCGGCGGATCTGGCTCGGCAGGCGTTCGGCTTCACGCGCAACAAGCGGGAAGGCGACGACCACGAGGCGATCAACCGGCAGTTCGCGCCGGAATTCCGCAACCGTCTCGATGCGATCGTGTCGTTCGCGCATCTCAATGCCGACGTCATCGGCATGGTGGTGGAGAAGTTCGTGCTGCAGCTCGAAGCTCAGCTTGCGGACCGCGACGTCACCATCGAGCTGTCCGAGCCCGCCAAGGCGTGGCTGGTGCAGCATGGCTACGACGAGCAGATGGGTGCCCGGCCGATGGCCCGGGTGATCCAGGAGCACATCAAGAAGCCGCTGGCCGACGAAGTGCTGTTCGGCCGGCTGAAGGGTGGCGGCCACGTCAAGGTCGTGCTGGTCAAGGACGACGCCGTCGCCGGTGTCGAGCTGGAGAAGATCGGCTTCGAATTCCTCGACGGCCCCGTGACGCCGAAGCCGGAAAATCTGCCCGGCAAGAAGCGTGGCGGCTCGGCCCGCAAGGCCAAGGTGAAGGATCAGGTCGAGAAGGCCTGATCTGAAACCAACGATCTCAATCAGCGAGGCCGGCGAGCGATCGCCGGCCTCGTCGTTTGTGGAGCTAACAGGCGCTACTCCGGTGACCGCGTCGGTGACGGTCCGGCCGGCGACGGCTGCTCGTCCGGCGGCGGCGCGGCGGGCGCCTCCGGCTTCTCGGGTTCGGCCACAGCAGGCGGAGCAGATGGCTGCGCAGGCGCCGTTGCGGCCGGTGCGGCAGGCTCTGCGGCCTCGGGCGGAGCAGGCTGAGTTGCCTCTGGAGCGGCAACAGGCGGGCTAGGTGGGGCTGGCGCTGGTGCAGGCGAAGGCGGTGTCGGCGCAGGTGCCACGCTGGGCGCCGGCGGCGCAGCGGAGGCCGGAGGCGGTAGCACCACGCCGTCCGGCGGGATCATGGCCCAACCGTAGGCCTTCAGCTTGCCGCCGCCGAGCGGCAGCACCATGGTGCCGAATACCGGGGGCGCATTGCCGAGTGCCGTCCGATACGGCGCCGGCAGCTCGTCGGTGCGTTTGAATTCGTCCGTGCTCCACACCACCAGGGTGCCGGAGCGCTTCAGCCTGTCCGCGGTGATCCAGGGGCTCTTGGCAAAATCGGCGTCGATGAACACCGATGGCCGCGGCGAGGCATAGGCTGCGACGAAGCCGGCCTCGCGCGTGCTGCCGGTGACGATTTCAAGCGGGTGGGTGGTCCGGCTCTTCCACACCGACTGCATCGCTTTCGACAGCGCCTTGGCCGGATACAGCTCGGTCGGCACCGGCCCGCTGCCGTAGGCGCGGGAGTAGGTCGAGGTCGCATAGCCGATCGGGACGCCGAACAGCACCAGCATCCAGGCGGCGATCGCGAGGCGCGGCGCGCGGATCGTCAGCCGGGCCGGCAGCAACGCCACCAGAGCCAGACCTGAGAACGCCACCAGTGCGCTGCCGGTGTAGGCGCCGATCGTGAACCAGCCGAACACGCTGCCGAGCCCGACCAGCATCGACGGCAGCACTGCCGCTGCGGCCAGCAGCGAGCGATCGAACGCGCTCGGAGCAGTGAGTTTGAGGTCCGCCGGCTCCCCCTGCAGCGGCAGCCGCGGGACGAAAGCGAGGCCGGCGATGACGATCAGTCCGAGGTTGAGCCCGACCTGGCCGAACACGAAAGCGAACGCCGCACTGATCCGCGGCCACAACCCTGTCGCTCCGTCGTCCGCGACAGGCGAGGCGATCTGGGCCTGCGCCAGCCACATCAGGTGCGGCAGCAGCACCACGAAACAGGCGCCCGCGGCGACCGCCACGCCACTGGTCGCCAGCCGGCGGCGACCATCTGCGGTCAGCACCAGATGTCCGATCAGCACGAGGACGAGTGCAGCACCGGCATGGTTAGTCGAGATCAGCAGCGCAGCGGCAATGCCGAGCCCGATCCAGCTCGACCGCGCGCCGCCGAGTACGGCGCGGCGATAAAGTAACACCACAGCGACCGCAAAGGGCAGGCTGGCGATCGCCGGATCGTAGGCGGTGACCTGCGGGCCGAAGCAGCCGATCAGGATGGTGAGCGCCACAGCGAGCGTCGCACCGCTGGGGCCAAAGATCGAGGCGCCAAGGCGCCACAGCAGCGCCAGCGTCATCAGCGCGGAGCCCAGCGCGAGCAGAAGCTGTGCGCCGTTCCAGCGTCCGGTGGCGAGTGAAGCGAGTTCGGTCAGCCACGGCGCCAGCGGCGGATACTTCCAATAGCCGCCCTGCAGCTCGCTGCCGAACAGCGCCATTTCGTAGCCGACGGCGGGCAGTCCGGGGAAGCTGATGGCGCTGATGAACCACAGCGTGCCGTACAGGCCGAGCACCCATAGCAGCAGCCGCTGCGGACGGTTGCGCAGCATGTCGAAAAGACTGTCGCAGGCGCCGAGCAGCAGCGTCAGCGGCAGGAAGCTGGCGCGCGCAGCGGCGGGCCGCGCGGTCGCCGCAGGAGCCGCGGCGGGCGCTGGCGCAATCTGTCCGGTCCCGCGCGCGGGCTTGGCCGGTTTGATCTGCGGTTGCTTCGGCTTCGGACCAGCGGTTGGTTTCGGCGCGCTCTGCGGTTTGACAGGCGGCGGCACAAGGCGCGGCTCGGCGGTGGCCGGTGCCGGCTTCGCGGCCGTAGGCTCAGCGGTGACCTGATGCGCGTCGTCGCTCGACGCAGCCGCGGCTTCATCGTCCGGCGGCAACGCTCGTGCAGCGGCGGCCGGTCGCGGCTGACCGCCGTGATGCTTCTTCTTCGGCCGGCGCTGTTTTGGTTGTTTGCGCTTGATGGTCGTCGTCCCCTGGCGAGTCCGAACCTGCGGTATCGATGCCGCGGTTCGCGCGTGGCGTTTCGAATCGACGTTTTAGTCCAACGGGTCGACCAGGCAATTGCCGGAAAGACGAGGCGACAACGAGGCTTGCGGTATCGCTGCGCCGTTTCGACCCAGACTCTCGCACAGCTTTTGGCATCGGCCGCAGCGCTGGCATTCGGATCAGTTTCGGCCATCATGCGTTCCCGAAACTGCGTCGTGAATTGCTAGTCCGTTGCCTGGGTGAGTCAAGGAATGCGGCCGTTGAAGGGAAACCGCGCATGATCCGGCCGCCTTGGCTTGCGCCCGTTGCGGCCGCGCTGACCTTGCTCGCCTGCGCGACCGTGCATGCTAAGGATACCCCACAGCCAAAGACGGACGCCGCCGCGCCGCCGGCTGCGGCCGAGCCGAGCAAGCCCGCACCTGCCGCGGACCATGCCAAGCCTGCTGCAGAGCCCAATCAAGCCACACCCGGCGACAAGCCGGCCGATGCCACCGACAAGGGCGGAGACTCCGGTACGCGGGAGTCGATCTGCCTGATGATCGAATCCGCCGCCAAGGCGCACGATTTGCCGCTGGAATTTTTCGCCCGGGTGATCTGGCAGGAGAGCCGGTTTCAGCCGGATGCCATTGGCCCGGTCACGCGCAGCGGCAAGCGTGCGCAAGGCATCGCCCAGTTCATGCCCGGCACGGCCAGCGAGCGGCGGCTGCTCGATCCGTTCGATCCCGTGCAGGCGCTGCCGAAGTCGGCCGAATTCCTCAAGGAGCTGCGCGATCAGTTCGGCAATCTCGGGCTTGCAGCCGCCGCCTATAACGCCGGGCCGCGCCGGGTGCAGGAATGGCTCGCCGGGACTGGCGGCATGCCGCTGCAGACGCGGGACTACGTGTTCGCGATCACCGGCAGTTCGGTCGACGACTGGGCCAAGGCGGGACGTGCCGCAAAGCTGCCGGAGACCAAGGCAGACACCGATTGCCGCACGCTGATGGCGCTGTTGAAGCGGGCGCCGAATCCGTTCGTCGCCGAGCTCGAACAACGTGTGAAGCTCGGCGCCGATCGGCCCTGGGGTGTGCAACTCGCCGCCGGGTTCAATCGCAACCGCGCGCTGGCGAGCTACGCGCGAGCGATGTCGCGGCTGAGCGGTGTGATCGGCGAGCGTGACCCGACATTGCTGAGCGGCCTGTTCCGCAGCCGCGGGACCCGGCCGTTCTATCAGGTGCGGATTGGCGCCGACACGCGCGGCGAAGCGGACGATCTGTGCAAGCAGATCCGCCGAGCCGGGCAGGCGTGCCTGGTGCTGCGCAATCGAGGCTGACGGCCTGAGGCGGATCAGAATTGGGAGCGCAGGTCGCTGAGCTGCGTGCGGAGCTGCTGGTTGACGCGCTCGGTTGCGCGCAGCCGGAGCGCGATGTCGAGTGGCAGCGAATCCACGTGGCGCCGCGGCGTCTCCAGGACGAGGCCGGCCATGTTCTCGCGGCGCCAGACGATCCGGCCGAAATAGGAGATGCCCTGACGGGGGATCATCAACTCGACGGTGTCCGGCACGGCTGCAGGATTGTCGACCTCGACCTGCGCGCCGTTCCCCGAAAAGTTGCGGACGATGCAGTCGAACGTGGATGCGCGAGCCTGAAACACCAGGCGGCCGCCATAGTAAACGCGCTGGCGAGCTGTGCACCGTCGATCGAACATCCCCGTCTCCTGTCGCAATGGTTGTGTTTTGCTATCACAGGTGGTGGCGATTCCCGAATTCGACTGAAGAGAAACCAATGGTTAAGGTAAACGCAGCGCCTTGACCGCAGCGCCCTGGGCAGCGCGTATGGGGCGTAACTCGCAGAGACCGCATGCCCGTTTCCTCCTCGACTTCGCCGCACTGGCACAGCCCCGGCCGTGCCTTTCTCCGCGGCCTGATTGCCGCCAGCGGCAGTGTGCTGACCCTGGTGCTGTTCGCGACCTTCATCGGCATCGGTGCGCTTGCCCATGACAGCCATTTCAGCCTCGGCTGGGTGCTGCTGAGCACGGTGCTGGTGTGGGCCGGCCCGGCACAGATCATCCTGATCTCGTCGCTCGGCTCCGGTGCGACGCCGGTGCAGGCGGCGATCGCCGTCACCGTGTCGGCGATCCGGCTGTTTCCCATGGTGGTGTCGGTGCTGCCGATGCTGAGAACGCCGACTACAAAGTTGCGGCATCTCGTGCTGCCGGCGCACTTCGTCGCGGTGACGATGTGGGTGGAGTGCTTCCGTCTGCTGCCGCAGGTGCCGCGCGAGCGGCGCGTTGCCTTCGCCAATGGTCTCGGCACCGGCCTGGTCTCGGTGTGTCTCGTTGCCAATGTGATCGGCTTTCTGCTCGCGGCGAACCTGCCGCAGTCGTTCGGCGCTGCGATCCTGCTGCTGACGCCGCTGGCGTTTCTGCTATCGACGGCGCGCAACTGCCGCGAACTCGCCGACGTCGTCGCGCTGCTGCTCGGGCTGGCGTTGTTTCCGCTGGTCGCGCTGCTGCATACCGGCGTCGACGTGCTGATCAGCGGCGTCTCGGCCGGGACGATCGCCTACGGCGTGCACTGGATGCGGCGACGGAGGCGGGCGTGAGCGACTTCATCGGCAATTGGCAGGCGCTGATGGTGCTGGTGCTCGCCGGCGTGCTGCCGAACGAGGCCTGGCGGATGCTCGGACTGTGGCTCGGTGGTGGCATCGACGAAGGCTCGGAGCTTTTGATCTGGGTGCGCGCGGTTGCCACCGCGATCCTGGCGGGCGTGATTGCGCAGATCCTGTTCCTGCCGCCGGGCGCATTGGCGAGCGTGTCGCCGATGCTGCGCTATGGTGCGGTGGCAGCCGGCCTTGCGGTGTTTCTGGCCGCGCGCCGCTCGATCTTCGCCGGCGTGGTGGCGGGCGAGGCGGTGCTGCTGATCGGCCAACTTTGGTGGCGGTGAAACCTATGCGGTTTCACGCTACACCGGGCTGTCATTGAGAAGGCGCATGATGATGGACAGAGGTGAGATCCGCGAAGGCGAGGTCGTGGTCGAGGTGCCGCCGCCGACCGATGCCGGTCTGGTGTTCATCGGCCGCATTCACACGCCCTGGACGTCGCGCGGCGAGACGCCGCGGCAGGGCAGTCACGACGGGCCGGTGTGCCGGCTCGAGATCTTCGAGCCGTGGATTCAGGCGCTCCAAGGACTCGACAAATTTGCCCATGCCCAGGTGGTGTACTGGCTGCATCTGTCGCGGCGCGATCTGGTGATCCAGCGTGGCCACGGTATCGACGGACCGCGCGGCACCTTCGCTCTGCGCTCGCCGCTGCGACCGAACCCAATCGGAATTTCGTCGGTGGCGGTGGTCGGGATCGAGGGCGCGACCGTGTTGGTGCGCGGCCTCGATTGCCTCGACGGCACGCCGCTGATCGACTTGAAGCCGGATCGCTGCGTGCACTCGATGGTGAAGTAGCCGTCTCAGCTCTGTGACAGTGCCGCCTTCAGTTGTGCGGCGTGTTGTTCAAGCACCGCGGGCTCTTCCTTGCGCGAGGCCGGCGGCAGCAGCGGCACGCCTTCGTGGCGCGGCATCACGTGCATGTGCAGATGATAGACGACCTGGCCGGCGGCCGGTTCGCTGAACTGCTGCACCACGATGCCGTCGGCTTTGAACGCCTTCATCGCCGCGTGTGCGATCTTATGCGCGCCGCGCGCCACATGGGCGAAATCCTCGGGCGTGATGTCGAGGATGTTGCGCGCCGGTGCTTTCGGGATCACCAGCGTGTGGCCGGTCGACCGCGGCATGATGTCGAGGAAGGCGAAGACGTGATCGTCTTCATAGATTTTGTGACACGGGATTTCGCCGCGCAGGATCTTGGCGAAAATATTCTCGGGATCGTAAGCGGTCATGGTTGCTCCGGGCTTGGCGGCGCGATTGTCGTCACCGTGCATAGGCGGGTCAAGCCGGATCGGCGATGTTACCTTTTTTAAATGGACCGGCTTCAGTCAGCTCGCGGCCCATCTCGTCAACATACATTCGTTCGCGCTTGAGATAATCGGCGATCGCGCGGCGCAGCGCCGGGTCTGCGATGAAGTGCGCCGAGTAGGTGGTCTGCGGCAGATAGCCACGCGCGATCTTGTGCTCGCCCTGTGCGCCGGCTTCGACGACCTTGAGGCCGCGCGTGATCGCAAAGTCGATCGCCTGATAGTAGCACACCTCGAAATGCAGAAATGGATGATGCTCGATCGCGCCCCAATGTCGGCCGAACAGCGTGTCGCCGCCGATGAAGTTGATCGCGCCGGCGATCCAGCGGCCGTTGCGCTTCGCCATCACCAGCAGCACGTCCTCGCTCATGCTCTGGCCGATCAGGGAATAGAATTCCCTGTTCAGGTAGGGCCGTCCCCATTTGCGTGAGCCGGTCTCGATGTAGAACTCGAAGAACGCGTCCCACGCGTCCTCAGTGATATCTGCGCCGGTGAGGTGATGGATGGTGATGCCGTTCGCAACCGCGTCGCGCCGCTCGCGCTTGATGCCCTTGCGATGGCGCGAGTTCAGCGTCGCGAGAAAATCGTCGAAGCTTGAATAGCCGGCATTGTGCCAGTGAAACTGCTGGTCGGTGCGCTGCAGGAAACCGCGCTCGGCGAGGAACCGCCACTCGCTCTCGCGTGCGAAGGTGACGTGCACCGACGAGGCCTTGCTGAGATCGCACAGCGCCATCAAACCGTTCACCAGCGCGCCGCCGACACGCGCCGGATCGACGCCATCGCGGATCAGCAGGCGCGGCCCGGTTGCAGGGGTGAACGGCACCGACACCTGAAGCTTGGGATAGTAGCTGCCGCCGGCGCGCTCATACGCATCGGCCCAGCCGCGGTCGAACACGTACTCGCCCTGCGAATGCGATTTCAGATAACACGGCACGAGCCCGACGATGCGGCCGTCCTCGCGGGCGATCAGGTGCCGCGGCCCCCAGCCGGTGCGGGCACTTGCCGACCGCGACTGTTCGAGCGCGGCGAAGAACGCGTGGCTGAGAAACGGATTGTAGGCGGTTGTCGCGGCGGTGCAGGCGCTGCCGGCCCCATCCGGATGAGGGACGATCGTTCCGGAGTGCGCGCAGGCATCCCAATCGGCGGCGGAGATCGCATCCACCGATGACACTGCTTCCAGCGTGATGTCGGATGTTGTCGTCAAACCGCCGAACCGGGGGAAAGAGCGCTGCTGACTGTCATTTCGCAGAGATTGGGCATTTGCCGCGCTTCGTTCAAGACCGGTTGCGGTCACGATTACGGAACAAAGCCCTCGAAGATCATCTGGTCGGCATAGCGGGCGGCGCGGGCGCGCTGTTCGGGGGTACGCACCGTCCAGCTCAGCAGTGCGCAGCCGAACAAATTGCGCGCGATCCACGGCGCCGGGGCAGGGAGGTCGTCGACCCGGTAGGCGACGAAATGCGGCTGGGTTCTGAGACCGTGCTTCAGCGCCACCATCGGGTCGCGCTGCGCCTCGTTGAGCTTCGCCCAATAGGCGTCGTCATAGCGACGCTCCGCGGTGATGCCACGCGGCAGCTTCGGCGCGAGCTGGCGCAGCGCCAGCACCTGGTCGGGATCGAACGACATCGCCGCGACCGGCCCCTTGTAGCTGTCCAGCACCTGGAGCAGCCGGCGGGCGAGCTTGCGGTCGCCGTCGAAATGGCTCTTCAGTTCGATCACCAACGCCGCGCGGCCGGCGACGAGGTCGCACAGCTCGCCGACCGACATCATCCGCTCGGGCGTATCCTTGAACGGCACCTGGCGGAGCTGCGCGGCCGTCATGCCGAGCAAGGCCCCGTCACCGTCGGTCAGTCGGCCGAGATTGTCGTCATGGTGGACCATCGCTTCACCGTCGGCGGTGAGCTGGATGTCCACTTCGATGCTGAAATTGCCAGCGATCGCTGCGTTGATCGCGCCGGGCATATTTTCGACGATGCCGCGGGCACGGTCGTGCAGGCCGCGATGCGCGACCGGTCGGGCGGTCAGCCAGTCGGGCGCGCGCATCGCTCTGTCTCCCGCGAGGTTACGCGACTTCAAACAGGCCTTCGACCTCGACCGCGGCATTGGCCGGCAGCGAGGCGACGCCGACGGTGGTGCGGGCGTGGCGGCCCTTGTCGCCGAACACCGCGACCATCAGGTCGGAGGCGCCGTTCATCACCTTCGGCCCGTCGGCGAAGTCCGGCGTTGAGTTGATGAAACCGCCCAGCCGCACCACACGCACCACCTTGTCGAGATCGCCCAGCGCCGCCTTGAGCTGCGCCAGCAGGTTGATCGCGCAAGCGCGCGCTGCGGCGTTGCCCTGTTCGATCGAGACGTCGGCGCCGAGCTTGCCCTGGGCGACCAGCTTGCCTTCGCCGTCAAAACAAACCTGCCCGGATACCACCAGCAGATTGCCGGTGCGGACGAAGCCCACATAGTTGGCGACCGGGCTTGCCGGCTCGTGCAACACGATGCCCTGCGCGGTCAGTTTCTGCTCGATCACCCCGGTCATGCCGATCCCCATTGCTCGTCGCGTCTCCCGGCGCTCCGTTCGGCCGGGCGGTCTTGTTTGGCCGATTGCGCAGGCTGTGGCAAGCAAGCCGCTGCAACTGGCAAAGCCTGCTCCGCTTGCAACCGTGTCGGCCGGCAGGTTCCGATCAAATTGGGTTTGAACCAAATTGCTCCGTGATTTCACCGCAATCCGGTGGTCCACGAATCCCGGCCGTTGCGGCGACTCCGGCCGCTGCTTATTTTAATCCGACCGTTATCAGGGAGACGACATGCCCGTGTCACGACAGACGACGCGACCGAGCCGGGGACTGCTGGCAATCGTGGCGGCCTTCGCCATGTCGAGCGGATCGGCAGCCATCGCCGGCCCCGCGATCAACTTCCTGCCGCACCAGGCGCTGTACGACCTCAGCCTGGTGAAGACCCGCAACAACGCCTCGATCAGCACGGTGCGCGGCCGCATCCTGTACAATTTCTCCGGCAACGCCTGCGAAGGCTACACCTCCGATTTCCGTCAGGTCTCGGAGATCCAGAGCGGCGAGGGCAAGAACACGCTCAGCGATCTGCGTTCGTCGAGCTGGGAGGACGCAGCAGGCAAGAGCTATCGGTTCAAGATCGGCACCCGGATGGACGACTCCAAGGAGAGCGACGTCGACGGCATGGCCGAGCGCACCGGCGATCATATCACGGTGAAGCTGAAACAGCCGGTGCAGAAGACGTTCGAACTCGACGGCTCGACCGTGTTCCCGACCGAGCAGATCGAACGCATCATCGAAGCCGCGCGCGCCGGCAAGTCGCTGCTGAACCTGTCGGTATATGACGGCTCGGACAATGGCGAGAAGGTGTACAACACGCTGACGGTGATCGGGCAGCCGATCAAGGGGAGCGGCGCGGTGGCGTCGCCCGATCCGTCCACCAACGACGATGCGATGAAGGCGCTGACGCGCTGGCCGGTGACGGTGAGCTACTACGATCGCGACGCCAAGTCCGCCACCGGCGAACAGACGCCGGTCTATGCGATGTCGTTCGAACTCTACGAGAACGGCGTGTCGCGTTCGCTGGTGCTCGACTACAACGACTTCGTCCTCGCCGGCGCGATGGGCAAGCTCGAGGTCAAGTCCGACAAGCCGTGTAAGTAACAAGGCCCTCGCGATCCGTTATTGCGAGGAGTATCGCGACGAAGCAGTCGATCTGTGAGTGCGTAACGCTCCTGGATGGCTTCGCTGCGCTCATAATGACTTGTCCGTTCGGGCTGATCGCCGTCATCCCTGCGGCTTCTGCACCCGATCGAACGCGATGCCGCGGATCACCGCGGCGTCGCCGAACTTCTTGCGCAGGTCGTCGATCGCGCGTTCCGCGTGGGCGGAGCGGCGGTCGAGCATGTCGTCCTCCGCCGGGCCGGTCTGCTCGGTCAGCGCGCTGACGCCGGTACCGATCAGCCGGAACGCGGTGCCGTCGACTTCCTTGCTCAGCATCTCGCGTGACACCGAGAAGATCCGGTTGGCCATCTGGGTCGGCGCGTGGATGGTCTGGGCGCGGGTGCGCTGGCGAAAGTCGGCGGTCTTCAGTTTCAGAGTAATTGTCGAGCCGGAGAGAGCGGCGCTTTTCAGCCGCGACGACACCTTCTCCGACAGGCGCCATAGGATCTTCTCCAGCGTCGCGAGGTCGCGAATGTCGTCCTCGAAGGTAGTCTCGTTGGAAATCGATTTGGCGCCGCGATCGGGCACCACCTTGCGGTCGTCGATGCCGCGCGCCAGCCGCCACAGCCGCCGGCCTTCGTCGCCGAACTGCCGCATCAGCTCGATCTCATCGGCGCGCTGCAGATCCGCGATGGTGCGGAAACCGCGGCTCGCCAGCCGCGACGCGGTGGCCGGGCCGACGCCGAAGATGAAGCCGACCGGCCGCGGCGCCAACATCTCGCGGGCTTCGTCCTGATCCAGCGCGGCGAAGCCACGCGGCTTGTCGAGATCGGACGCGATCTTGGCGAGGAACTTGTTGCACGACAGCCCGACCGAGACGGTGACGCCGATGTCGCGCTCGACCTCGCGGGCGAACTTCGCCAGCACCTTGGCGGGGATCATGCCGTGCATCCGTTCGGTGCCGGCCAGGTCGAGGAACGCCTCATCGATCGACAGCGGCTCGACCAGCGGCGTCAGCGCCCGCATCGCTTGCCGCACCTCACGGCCGACCCGGACATACTTCGCCATGTCGGGCCGCACCACCGACGCCGAGGGGCACAGCGCCAGCGCCTTGAACATCGGCATCGCCGAGCGCACCCCGTAGGTGCGAGCGATGTAGCAGGCCGCCGACACCACCCCGCGCTTGCCGCCACCGACGATCACCGGCTTGTCGGCAAGCTCCGGATTGTCGCGCTTCTCCACCGTCGCATAGAACGCGTCGCAGTCGATATGAGCGAGCGACAGAGTTCCGAGCGACCGGTGCCGCAGCAGGCGCGGCGAACCGCAGGCCGTGCAGCGCCGCGCCTCGGCGCGCTGGTCGGCGAGGCAATCCCGGCAGAAGCCGGGTGCAGTCCGTGCGCCTGGGTCGTCGCCGCTCACGGCGTGTCACGCTCCCATGGCTTGTCCTCCAGCACCTGCAGGGCCGCAGCGACGTTGGTGGGGTGGAGCTGGACCGAGTCGGCGAAGGCTTTGGCGGTGGCGTCGTCGCGCAGCACGAAGTTCAGCACGCTGATCAGGAACTGCGGATCGGCGGCGGAACTGCGCAGAGTCTCCGGGCCGATCCCGGTTTCAGCCAGAAACAGGCCGAGCCGCTCGGGTTCTCCCGCGATGAAGGAGAGCGCCTGAATCGCCACGATTTCAGCCGCTTGGCGAGGATCTTGAAGCCGCTTTCGCATCGGTTGTGTTTGCCTTTCCGTAACTTCTCGTCTCTATTTTATTCAATCATGCCCGAGTCTTGCGGCTTGTCGAACGATCGCGGGCCGCCGGCCCGGGCATTTTAGTGCGAGTAGTGGAGGGGCGGGATGGCGAAAACCGTCCTGATCGTCGAAGACAACGAGCTCAATATGAAGCTCTTTCGCGACTTGCTGGAGGCCCATGGCTACCAGACGGCGGGAACGAGCAACGGTTACGAAGCGCTCGACCTGGTTCGCAAGCTGCGCCCCGATCTGATCCTGATGGACATCCAGCTGCCGCAGGTGTCCGGGCTCGAAGTCACGCGCTGGATCAAGGACGATGCCGAACTCCGTCACATTCCGGTGGTAGCCGTCACCGCATTCGCGATGAAGGGCGACGAGGAGCGAATCCGCGAAGGCGGCTGCGAAGCCTATTTGTCCAAGCCGATCTCGGTCGGCAAGTTCATCGAGACGGTCCGGCGGTTCATCGGCTAGGAGTGGTATCGTGTCAGCGCGTATCTTGGTGGTCGACGACATCCCGGCGAACGTCAAGCTGCTCGAAGACCGGTTGTCGGCCGAGTATTTCGACGTCATCACCGCATCGAACGGCATTCAGGCGCTGGAGATCTGCCAGCGCGCCGAATGCGACATCGTGCTGCTCGACGTGATGATGCCGGACATGGACGGCTTCGAAGTCTGTCGCCGGCTGAAGTCGAATCCGAAGACGCATTTCATCCCGGTGGTGATGGTGACGGCGCTCGACAGCCCGGCCGATCGCGTGCGCGGCCTCGAGGCCGGCGCCGATGATTTCCTCACCAAGCCGGTGTCGGATGTCGTGCTGATCGCACGGGTGCGGTCGCTGACCCGGCTGAAGATGATGACCGATGAGCTGCGGATGCGGGCGATCACCTCGCTCGAGATCGGCATGCAGGCACCGGAGCGCGAAGCGGTCGCCGATCAGGGCAAGGGCGGCCGCATTTTGCTGGTCGACGATCGGCCGTCGTCCTACGAACGGCTGGCGCCGCTGCTCAGCGCCGAGCACGACGTCGACGTCGAGACCAATCCTTCCGAAGCGCTGTTCCACGCCGCCGACGGCAATTACGACCTGCTGATCGTGTCGCTGGGGCTGGAGAATTTCGACGGGCTGCGGCTGTGCAGCCAAGCGCGCTCGCTGGAGCGCACCCGGCATGTGCCGATCCTCGCGATCGCCGATGCCGAGAACAATGCGCGGCTGCTGCGCGGGCTCGAGATCGGCGTGAACGACTATCTGCTGCGGCCGGTCGACAAGAACGAATTGATGGCGCGGGCGCGGACCCAGATCCGCCGCCGCCGCTACACCGATCATCTGCGCGACAATGTGCAGCATTCGATTGAAATGGCGATCACCGACGGTCTCACCGGGCTGCACAATCGGCGCTACATGGAGAGCCATCTGGCGACGCTCGCCGAGCAGGCGGGCGCGCGCGGCAAGCCGCTGGCGCTGATGATCCTCGACATCGACTTCTTCAAGTCGATCAACGACAGCTATGGCCACGATGCCGGCGACGACGTGCTGCGCGAGTTCGCGCTGCGGATCAAGAAGTCGATCCGCGGCATCGATCTCGCTTGCCGCTACGGCGGCGAGGAGTTCGTGATCGTGATGCCGGAAACCGATCTGCACGTCGCCCAGATGGTGGCCGAGCGGCTGCGCCGCGCCATCGCCGGCGAGCCGTTTGCAGTCGAGAAGGGCGCGCGCCGGATCGAGGTCACGATTTCGATCGGGCTGTCGACGCTGGAGCGCAAGGGCGAGCCGATCCCCGACCTGCTGAAACGCGCCGACACCGCGCTGTACCGGGCCAAGCACGACGGCCGCAATCGCGTGGTCGCCGCGGCGGCGTAAGCCAAAGTACCCGCACGACGTCACGTTACTGGACAGCTGTCATCCCCGCGGATGCGGGGATCCAGTATGCCGCAGCTCAGCGGTTGATCTTTGCGCTCTGGGATACTTGATCGCCCGCCTGCGCGGGCGATGACGTCTGCTGGCTGCGCGAAGGCTGCCGATCATCGTCGAAAATAGAAACGGGGCCCGAAGGCCCCGCGGAAGGAATGCCGTCAGTAGGCCGAAGCGGCTTACTTGATCTTGGCTTCCTTGAACTCGACGTGCTTGCGCGCGACCGGGTCGTACTTCTTCTTGACCATCTTGTCGGTCATGGTGCGCGAGTTCTTCTTCGTCACGTAATAGAACCCGGTGTCGGCCGTCGACACGAGCTTGATCTTGATGGTGACCGCCTTGGCCATGATCTCAAACCTCGAATTTGGGAATAAACAGGCGAGGTCGAACGTCAGGACCCGCGTTTGGCCGGCAAACTAGCCACGGCTGCCCGAAAGTCAAGGTTCTCTGCAGGGATAGGCGAGCAGGATCGACGAAATCGCCTCTAAGACCTGAAATTCGCACCCAAAGCGGCCAAAAGCTGGGCAAATCCGACAAGACAGCGTTCCGCGCATCGCAGATCTTCCTGCGGCCGCCCTCGATTTCGGAGCGCTGCGACCCATCTTCGGAACCTCGATCCCGATTCTGTCACGAAAGGCCCCAGATGAGCGTCAGTGAGCCGGCCCTGCGCATTGCGGAGAATTCTCAACCCGAACCTCCGCCGAAGCCGGGATCGGGCGGGACAGCGGTGCCGGGTCCGGCGATGAGCGCGGGGCTGACGCTGGCGATGGCCGCTGCCGCGGGCATCAGTGTTTCCAACATCTATTACAACCAGCCGATGCTGGGGGTGATCGAGCGCGACCTCGGCAACCCCGCGCTCACCGGCATGATTCCGACCGCCACCCAGCTCGGCTATGCGGTCGGGCTGTTCCTGCTGGTGCCGCTCGGCGATCTGACCGACCGGCGGCGGCTGATCACCGGGCAGTTCGTGCTCCTGGCGGTCGCGGCCGCGTTGGTGGCGCTCGCGCCGTCAGCCTGGCTGATCATCGCCGCGTCGCTGGCGCTCGGCGCCTGCGCGTCGGTGGCGCAGCAGGTTGTGCCGTTTGCCGCCGCGCTGGCGGCGCCGGAGCGGCGCGGCAAGACCATCGGCCTGGTGATGGCCGGACTGTTGTGCGGCATCCTGCTCAGCCGGACGGTGGCCGGGTTCGTCGCCGGTCACCTCGGCTGGCGGGAGATGTTCTGGCTGGCGGTGCCGGCGGCGCTCGCCGCCGCGGCGCTGATGGCGTGGCTGCTGCCGCGCCATCACGGCCACCTCGATATCAGCTACGGTGCCGCGCTGAAGTCGCTGGCCACGCTGTGGCGCCAGCAGCCGGATCTTCGGCGCGGGACGGCCGTGCAGGCGGCGCTGTTCGCGTCCTTCAGCGTGTTCTGGACGGTGCTGGCGCTGCATCTGCAGGAGCCGAAGTTCGGGCTCGGGGCCGAGGTGGCGGGCCTGTTCGGCCTCGTCGGCGTGGTCGGCGTGCTTGCGGCGCCGATCGCCGGACGGATCGCGGACAGAAGCGGGCCGGGACCGGTGATTGCGATCGGGGCGGCGCTGGTTTTGGTGGCGTGGATGTTGTTCGGGCTGTGGGGCAGCATCGCCGGACTGCTGATCGGCGTGGTGGTGCTGGATTTCGGCCTGCAGGGCGCGCTGATTTCCAACCAGCACATTGTCTACGCGCTGGTGCCGGAGGCGCGAAACCGGCTCAACACTGTGTTCATGACCGGGATGTTCATCGGCGGATCGATCGGCTCGGCCGGTGCCGCCTTCGCCTGGGCGCACGGGGGCTGGACGGTAGTGAGCCTCTATGGCGGCGCGCTGGCGGCGATCGCCTTGCTGCTGGAACTAACGGCACGGTGGTCGCGCCGTTAGTTCGAGTTTACTGGTGCAGACGCAGGCCGGGCGCTCAACCGCCCGGCAGCATGTCCTTCTGCATCTTGCCGCCGTAGAAGTGGAAGAACGGCAGCGCGGCGTCGTGGCGCAGCGGACCGGTGGCCAGCCGGCGATCGAGTTCGCCGAGCACGTTCTTGGTCATCGGATGCAGATCGGCGAGTGGCTTGGAGCCGAGCTCGACCCACACCAACTCGACCAGCTCGGCGTCCGCGTGCACCACGCCCTCGACGCGGTGCGCGATCGCCGAAGCATCCGCAGTGAAGAAACGGGTGTCGAACCTCTTGATGCGGCCGGGCGGAGTAATCGCGCGCGCGATCAGGAATAGGCCGGACGGATCCGGCAGCAGGCCGGCTTCGGCGAACGGCTGCCACGGACCGTCGAGCTTCGCCTTGGTGTCGGTCTTGCAGCCGAGGCACAGCCCGGTCTCTTCGCAGGCCTCGCGGATCGCCGCGATCGCCAGCGCGCGGGCGCGGGACGGCGTGGTTTTCGGGCTGCCCTTCAGCAGATTGGCTTCCAGCTCCGGCGGGATCGGCGCCGCGACCGGGACGCGGACGTCGCTCTTGTCGACGCGGCCGCCGGGAAACACGAACTTGCCGGGCATGAACACGACGTTGTCATGGCGCTTGCCGACCAGCACCTTCGGCGTCGAGCCGCTGCGGTCCACCAGGATCAGCGTCGCGGCGTCCTTGGGGCGAAAATAGGGGTGGTGGCTGGCTTCCTGATGATCCTGCTCGACCTTCGGCTCGGTCTGTGTCGCGGATTCGGTCATATCGCTCCCGTTGTCGTTTCTTGTTGGTGTTGTTGTTCGTCGTTGTGCCGCCGCGTGGGAAACGCGTCGTCAGTGGTCCGGGTTGGTCTCGTCGAATCCGTGCATCCGGAATGCCCATTGCAATCCGACCACGGCGCCTTTGACCGGCTGCAGCAATAGCAGCGAAGCCAGCAGGGTGAAAGGCAGGTAGATCGCCAGCTGCAATTCCACCGGCGGTGCGTAATGCGTCTCGATCGATAGCGCGATCGGCACCACGATGTGGCCGACGATGACGATTACAAGATAGGCGGGAAGGTCGTCGGCGCGGTGGCCGGTGAAGTCCTGGCCGCACTGAGTGCAGCTGTCAGCGGTCTTGAGGAACGCTCGAAACATCCGGCCTTCGCCGCAGTTCGGGCAGCGGCCGCGGAAGCCACGCCACATCGCCTGCCAGACGTTGCGCTGCTGCGACGGGGCGGATTGCGGAGGCCAGACGATCGGCTCGCGGGTCAGCGTGCTCATCAGCGTTTTCCTCTCCCGGACTTGGTTTTTTGTTTCGGCTTGGCGGCTTTTCGGGGCTTCACCCGTCCGGGCTTGGCGCGCGCCGTCTTGCCGCTCTCGGTTTTCAGCTTGGCCTTGCTCTTCCCCTTGGTCTTGCGTGCAGTCTTGCGGTGCGTGAATTCGACGCTGGCGTTGCTCACCAGTTCGAACCGCAGCGCGCCGGCCACCGGTGCAGCTTCCACCAGCTTGACGTCGACCACATCCCCCAGCCGGTGCATGGCCCCGCTGCGCGAGCCGATGAGCGCGTGGCGGGTTTCGTCGTAGTTGTAATACTCGTCGCCGAGCGAGCGGATCGGGATCAGACCGTCAGCGCCGGTGTCGCTCAGCTTGACGAACAGGCCGGCCTTGGTGACGCCGGAGACGCGGCCCTGGAACGTCGCCCCGATCCGGTCAGCGAGATGATGCGCGATCAGGCGGTCGACGGTCTCACGCTCGGCCTTCATCGCGCGCCGCTCGGTGAGCGAGATCTGCGCGGCGACTTCCGCCAGCGTCTCGACCGTCTCGCTCGGCGGCAGCGCGCCGTCGCCGAGATCGAGCGCGCGGATCAGAGCGCGATGCACCACGAGGTCGGCGTAGCGTCGGATCGGCGAGGTGAAATGCGCGTAGCGCCGCAGGTTCAGGCCGAAATGGCCGTAGTTCTCGGAGCTGTATTCGGCTTGCGCCTGGGATCGCAGCACGACTTCATTGACCAGCGGCTCGGAGTCCTCGCCTTTGACCATCGCCAGGATGCGGTTGAATTGCGCCGGCCGCAGCGTGCCGCCTTTGGCGAACGACAGATCGAGCGTCTTCAGGAAGTCGACGAGGTTGTGGACCTTCTCGACGCTGGGCTCATCGTGAACCCGGTAGATCAGCGGCAGCGCCTTCTTCTCCAGCATCTCGGCGGCTGCGACGTTGGCGAGGATCATGAACTCTTCGATCAGCCGGTGCGCATCGAGCCGCTCCGGCACGATGACGCGGTCGACGGTGCCGTCCGGCTTCAGGATGATCTTGCGCTCGGGCAGATCGAGGTCGAGCGGATCGCGCTCGTCGCGACCGCGCTTCACCACCGCATAGGCTTCGTACAACGGCTTCAGGATGGTCTCGAGCAGCGGGCCGGTGATGTCGTCGGGCTTGCCGTCGATCGCGGCCTGGGCCTGCGCGTAGCTCAGCTTCGCCGCCGAGCGCATCAGCACGCGGTGGAACGAATGCGAGCGCTTGCGCCCCTGCGCGTCGATCACCATGCGGACGGCGAGGGCGCCGCGCGCTTCGCCCGGCTTGAGCGAACACAGGTCGTTGGAGATCCGCTCCGGCAGCATCGGCACGACGCGGTCGGGAAAGTACACCGAATTGCCGCGGCGCAGAGCGTCGCGGTCGAGTGCCGAGCCGGGGCGCACGTAGTAAGCGACGTCGGCGATCGCGACATGCAGGATGACGCCGCCTTTATTGTTCGGATCCGGATCAGGCGCGGCGTGGACGGCGTCGTCGTGATCCTTGGCGTCCGGCGGATCAATCGTCACCAGAGGGAGGTCGCGCCAGTCTTCGCGGCCCTTTAGCGTCGCCGGCTCTGCGGCTTCGGACTCGCGGATCGCGGAGGTTGAGAATTCCTGCGGGATATCGTGGGTGTGGATCGCGATCAGGCTGATCGCCTTTTCGCTGGCGAGCGAGCCGAGCCGTTCCTTGACCCGGCCGGAGGCGAGGCCATAACCGCGGGTGCGGATCAGGTCGACGCTGACGAGATCGCCATCCTGCGCGCCGCCGGCATCGTGCGCCGCGATGTTGAGTTCGCGCCCGGCCTGCTTCTTGTCGACGGGCACCATCCGGCCGCCGCCCTGCGGCAGCGCGCGGAAGATACCGAGGATACGGGCCTTGCCGCGCTCGAGGACACGGATGACACGGCCGACATAAGCGGGGCCGGCCTCGCGCGGATCGGCGGTCTCGACATGCAACAGAGCGCGATCACCAACGCCCGCTGCGGTGCCGGGCTTGATCCGGCGCGGCGTGTGGATGCGGATCTTTGGCGCGTCGCCGTCCTGCTCGTCCCATTCGGACGGCGTGGCGATCAGTTCGCCGTCGGCGTCGCGCGAGACGATATCGGCGAGCAGGGTCGGCGGCAGCGTGGCGGGCTCCGACACCTTGCGGCGGCCGCTCTTGCGGATGCTCCCGCCGTCGGCAAGCTCGCGCAGCATCCGCTTCAGCTCGGCGCGATCGGCATTCTTCAGGCCGTATTCGCGCGCGATCTCCCGGGTCCCGACCTTGCCGGGGTGGGCACGGATGAAGGCGAGGAGAGTGGCCTTGTCCGGAAACTTCGCGTCGCGCGGCTTGCTCACATCTATCCGTTCTTGGCGGCGCTGCTCTTCGCCGCGTCTTTAGGCTTGGCGGCCTTCTTCGCTGCTGTCTTTGCGGCGACCGGTGCGCGCGCCTTGCTGGCGGCGGCGCCTTCAGCTTTCGGCTTGGCCTTTTTGGCAGCCGCCTTTTTCGCCGGCTTGGCTTCACCGTCGGCATCCGCCTTCTTGGCAGCGGCTTTCTTGGCCGGCGCCTTCTTGGCCTTGCCGCCGCCCTTGGCGGCGCGCTCGTCGAGCAGCGCGATCGCTTCGGGCAGGGTGATGGTGTCTTCGGTCTTGTCGTTCGGAATCGTGGCGTTGACGCCGCCGGCGGTGACGTAAGCACCGTAGCGGCCCTTCTTCACCGCGACCGCGCCGAGGCTCGGATGGTCGCCCAGCGCCTTGCCGGGATCAGAACCGAAGCGGCCCTTGCTCGGGCCCTTGGCGACCTTCTCGGCAATCAGCGTCACCGCGCGGTTGAGACCGATGGTGTGCACGTCGTCGCCGGCTTCGAGGCTGGCATAGGTCTTCTCGTGCTGGACATAGGGGCCGAACCGGCCGATGCCGGCCTTGATCGGCTGCCCGGTCTCCGGATGCTTGCCGACTTCGCGCGGCAGCGCCAGCAGCCTGAGTGCCATTTCGAGATCGACATCGGACGGCGAGGTGCCCTTCGGAATGCCGGCCCGCTTCGGCTTTTCGCCTTCGCCGTAATCCTTGGCCTCGCCGAGCTGGATGTAGGGGCCGAACCGGCCGGACTTCACCGCGACCTCGAGGCCGCTGTCGGGATCGGTGCCGAGCACGCGATCGGCATCGCCCGCGCTGTCGGAAGCCAGCGGCCGGGTGTAGCGGCATTCCGGATAGTTCGAGCAGCCGACGAAGGCGCCAAACTTGCCGGCTTTCAGATTGAGCTTGCCGGTACCGCAGCTCGGGCACTGCCGCGGGTCTCCGCCGTCCTCGCGCGCCGGATAGATGTGCGGGCCGAGCATCTCGTCGAGCACGTCGAGCACCTGGGCGACGCGCAGGTCCTTGATCTCGTCGACCGCGCCGATGAAGTCGCGCCAGAAGTCGCTCAGCACCTGTTTCCAGGACACTTCGTTATTGGAGATGCGATCGAGGTCTTCTTCGAGCCCGGCGGTGAAGTCGTATTCGACGTAGCGGGTGAAGAAGCTCTCCAGGAACGCGACCACGACGCGGCCCTTGTCCTCGCCGTGCAGCCGCTTCTTTTCCAGCCGGACGTAGCCGCGATCCTTCAGCACCTGCAGAATGGAGGCGTAGGTCGAAGGCCGGCCGATGCCGAGCTCTTCCATCCGCTTCACCAGCGAGGCTTCGGAAAACCGCGGCGGCGGCTCGGTGAAATGCTGCGTGACGGCGAGGGCCTCGCGCTTCAGCGCCTCGTTCTCGGTCATCGCGGGGAGGCGGCGGGAATCCTCGTCCTCGGAATCGTCGTCGCGGCCTTCCTGGTAGGCGGCGAGGAAGCCGTCGAACTTCACCACCTGACCGGTGGCGCGCAGCTCCAGCACGCGCGCCCCGGCTTTCGCCTCGATATCGACGGTGGTGCGCTCCAGCTCGGCGGATTCCATCTGGCTGGCGACGGTGCGGATCCAGATCAGCTCGTACAGCCGGGCCTGGTCGGAATCGAGGTTGCGGCTGACGTCGGACGGTCGGCGCGACAGGTCGGTCGGGCGGATCGCTTCGTGGGCTTCCTGTGCGTTCTTGGCCTTGGCGGTGTATTGGCGGGGCGCTTCCGGCACATAGGCGCTGCCGAAATCCTCGGCGATCACCTTGCGCGCCTGGGTGATGGCGGACGGATCGATCTGCACACCGTCGGTACGCATATAAGTAATGAGTCCGACGGTCTCGCCGCCGATATCGACGCCTTCGTACAGCCGCTGCGCCACCCGCATGGTGTGGGCCGGCGCGAAGCCGAGCTTGCGGCTGGCTTCCTGCTGCAGCGTCGAGGTGGTGAACGGCGCGTAGGGGTTGCGGCGCGCCGGCTTGGCTTCGACGGTGGCGACGCGGAAATTCGCTGCCTCGATCGCCTTTTTGAAATCCTCGGCCTCGGCGCCGGTGCCGATGTCGAGCCGCTGGATCTTCTTGCCGTCGGCTCCGACCAGACGAGCCTCGAAGGTATCGCCACGCGGCGTCGCCAGGGTGGCGATCAGCGACCAGTACTCGCGGGGAACGAACTTCTCGATTTCCGTCTCGCGGTCGCACACCAGGCGCAGCGCCACCGACTGCACGCGGCCGGCGGACCGCGCGCCGGGCAGCTTGCGCCACAGCACCGGAGAAAGAGTAAAGCCGACCAGATAGTCGAGCGCTCGGCGCGCCATATAGGCGTCGACCAGCGCACCGTCGATCTGGCGCGGATGCTTCATCGCGTCGGTGACCGACTGCTTGGTGATGGCGTTGAACACGACGCGCTCGACCTGTTGGTCCTTCAGCGCACGCTTCTGCTTCATCACCTCCAGCACGTGCCAGGAGATCGCCTCACCCTCGCGATCAGGGTCGGTGGCGAGGATCAGCTTGTCCGCACTCTTCAGAGCTTTGGCGATGTCGTTGAGCCGGCTCGCAGCTTTCGGGTCGACTTCCCAGATCATCTGGAAGTCGGCGTCCGGATCGACCGATCCGTTCTTCGCCGGCAAGTCGCGCACGTGCCCGAACGAGGCCAGAACCTCGTAGGACGAGCCGAGATATTTGTTGATCGTCTTGGCCTTCGCGGGCGACTCGACAATGACGAGGTTCATCGCATTCCAAGCATCAGATGAAGAGAAAAAGGCCGGTCTGCGAGACTCGCGCCGGCCGGATTGCCCGGAACATGGGTGGTGACAGGGGCGCTGTCAAATCGCCGCTCGGGCAGGCGGCCACATATTCCGGCTACCTGGGCCTGAAATTCACAAAACATAAACCTAGAGATGCACAACCTATACGTGTATATCGCTCTTCATCCATCCAATTTGGGGTGGATCGATTCCGCCAGGAATGGTGCCCCGATGTCACCGCCGTCCGACAGCAAGAAGAGCTCCCGTTACACCCGTCCCGGCGACGGCGGCCCCGTGGAAGCAGCCCAATACCTGTCGGAAGCGACAGGTCAACTGATTCAGGTCGCCCAGGCGCATCGCCTCGACACTCTCTGTTACCTGCTCGACATGGCGCGGATGGAGGCCCGGGAGATCGTTCGCCGGCGGCGCAATTCCAGCGCCGAATGAACAAGTTCCCCGATCATACTGATCAAGCGGGGGTCTTCAGTCTGGTTCATTTCTTAGGTGAGGTTCTGTGGAGCCGTTTCGCAGCACAGCATCGGCTAGCGCAGACGCTGTCACGAGGCGGTTGCAGTTTACGTCTAATTAACCGAACCAGTTCACGATTCGAACTGTCGGGGCGGGCCGGATGTACGTCCGCTCCTGGACAATGGCTCGAGGCTCACGCTTCGGGCCGTTGGCTTTTTTGGAAGGTGCTTCCCTCAGCTCAGCGACACCAGTGAGCCGCCGTGGCGTTCGAGCCTTCCGGCGAGTTCGAGTTCGAGCAGCACCGTCCGCACCACCGCGGGCGGGATGCCGCTCAATCGGATCAGGTCGTCGATCCCGACCGGGCTCGGGCCGAGCAGCGACAGGATGCGGGCGCGGTCGCCGGCGTCGGGCTCGCCGGTGGGCGGAGCGTGCTCCGGCTCGCGGCCGGGCGTCTCCAGCGGCCGCTCCAGGATCGATGCGACGGCCGCGACGATGTCGGCGGCCGAGGTGATCAGCGTCGCGCCTTGCTTGATCAGGTCGTTGGTGCCGGCGGCGCGCGGATCGAGCGGCGAGCCCGGCACGGCAAACACCTCGCGGCCCTGATCGGCGGCGCGCCGCGCGGTGATCAGCGAGCCGGAGCGATAGGCCGCTTCGATCACCGCGACGCCGACGGCCGCGCCGGAAATCAGCCGGTTGCGGCGGGGAAAATCCTTGCCGCGCGGGACGTGGCCGAGCGGCATCTCGGAGATCGCCGCGCCGCGTGCCTGGATGATGTCCAGGAGCAGATCCTCGTGCTCGGCCGGATAGATCTTATCGTGGCCGCCAGCCAGCACCGCAACAGTGCCGCTGGCCAGGCTCGCCCGATGTGCCGCCTGATCGATGCCGCGCGCCAGCCCGGAGATCACCACGAAGCCGGCCGCGCCGAGATCGGCGGCAAGCTGGCTCGCGAATTTCAGGCCGGCGCCGGAGGCATTGCGCGAGCCGACGATCGCGATCATCGGCTGCACCATCACGGCGTGTGCTTCGGGTAGGGCATGAACGCCGAGCAGGGGCGGGGCGTCGTCGATCGTGGTGAGGCGGGGCGGATAGCCGGGCTCGCCCGGCGCGACCAGCTCGACGCCGATCCGTCTTCCTGCCTCAATCTCGCGCCGTGCCTCGTCCTCGGATGGAATCCGGCCCGCGCGGGCGGCGCCACCGCGCCTTGCGAGCTCAGGAAGTCGCTCCAGCGCCGCGCGGGCGGAGCCGAAGTGATTGATCAGCGAGCGGAAGGTGCGAGGGCCCACGTTGTCGGCCCGGATCAGCCGCAGCCAATCCACCCGCTGCGCTTCGCTGAGGACGGTCGTCCCCTGATCGCTGCTACGCTCACCCACATTCGCCCCCGCGAGCGGAAGTGTTGCGCAACTTTAGCGTGTGGGCAAGGTCGACGACGGAGCGGCTGGAGGTATTATCTGATCGCGCCCGCTCAGCGCGATCGGGCGCCTTCGGAACAACAGCGACGCTTACTTCTTCTGCCCGATCTTGCTCTCGGTGCCGGCCTGCAGCCGCATGATGTTTTCGCGGTGCATCCAGAACAGCAGCAGCGTCAGCACGGCGAACAGCGAGGCGAGGGCGTCGTGGCCGAACCACCACAGGAAGATCGGGGTGACGAAGCTCGCCACCAGCGCGGACAGCGATGAGTAGCGCGAGGTGAAGGCCGTCGCCAGCCACATCAGGCAGAACACGATCGCGGCAGGCCAGAACAGTCCGATCAGCACGCCGATATAGACGGCGACGCCCTTGCCGCCTTTGAACTTCAGCCACACCGGAAACAGATGGCCGAGGAAGGCGCCGAGCGCCGCCAGCATCGCGGCGTTGGCGGCGATCGCATCGGTGCCGGAGGCGAGATAGGCGGCCAGGATGACGGCGGCGGTGCCCTTCAACGCATCGAGCAGCAGGGTCGCGGCGGCGAGGCCCTTGCGGCCGGTTCTCAGCACGTTAGTGGCGCCGATATTGCCGGAGCCGATCGAGCGCAGATCCTGGGTACCGGCGATCTTGGTGAGGATCAGGCCGAACGGGATCGAGCCGAACAGATAACCAATCACCAGCGCGGCGATGTAGATCCCGATCATCATCGTGGTCGTCTCCTCAATCAGTCGCGTTCGTCATTGCGAGGAGGCGAAGCCGACGAAGCAATCCAGTCCGTATGTGTGACTCTGGATTGCTTCGCTTCGCTCGCAATGACGAAGAGAAATGATTTCATTCAATCCGCGGCACATCAATGCGCGCCGACATGCTCATAGACGGTGCGGCCGCCGACGATGGTGCGGGTCACCCGGCCGGAGAACCGCGCTTCGTCGAACGGCGTATTCTTGCACTTCGATTTCAGTTCGTCCGGATCGACCAGCCACGGCACGTCGGGATCGATCACGATCAGGTCTGCGGGCGCACCGGAGCGCAGCGTGCCGCCGGGCAGGCCGAGCAGTTCGGCCGGGCGGGTCGACATCGCGCGGATCAGGCTCAGGAAGTCCAGTTCGCCGGCATGCACCAGCCGCAACCCGGCCGGCAGCATCGTCTCCAGCCCGATCGCGCCGGCGGCGGCCTCGGCGAACGGCAGCCGCTTGACCTCGACGTCCTGCGGATTGTGGTCCGACATCACCACGTCGATCAGCCCGGAGGCGATCGCCGCGATCAGCGCCTTGCGGTCGGCTTCGGTGCGCAGCGGCGGCGCCAGCTTGAGGAAGGTGCGATACGGCCCGATGTCGTTCTCGTTCAGCGCGACGTGGTTGATCGAAACCGATGCCGACACCGGCAGGCCAAGGTCGCGGGCGCGCTGCAGGATCTCCAGGGACTCGATGCAGCTCAGCGACGCAGCGTGGTAGCGGCCGCCGGTCAGCATCACCAGGCGAATGTCGCGCTCGAGCATCACCGTCTCGGCGGCGTTGGGGATGCCGGCGAGGCCGAGCCGGGTGGCAAACTCACCCTCGTTCATCACGCCTTCGCCGACCAGGTCGGGGTCCTCGGTGTGATGCACGATCAGCGCATCGAAATCGCGCGCGTAGGTCAGCGCGCGGCGCATCACCTGCGCGTTGGTGATGCTGAGATCGCCGTCGCTGAACGCCACCGCGCCGGCGGCCTTCAACAGACCGATCTCGGTCATCTCCGCGCCGGCGAGACCCTTGGTGACCGCCGCCATCGGATGGATGTTGACGATCGCGGTGTCGCGGGCGCGGCGCATCACGAAGTCGACCGTCGCCGAATTGTCGATCACCGGGTTGGTGTTCGGCTGGCAGACGATGGTGGTGATGCCGCCGGCGGCCGCGGCCTGGCTGGCGGATGCGAAGGTCTCGCGGTGGCTGGCGCCGGGTTCGCCGACGAAGGCGCGCATGTCGACCAGACCGGGCGCGACCACCATGCCGGCGCAATTGATGATGTCGGTGCCTTCAGGGACGCCGGCAGCACCGATGCCGCGGCGGGCATCGCGGATCACGCCGTCGGCGATCAGCACGTCGCCGATGCCGTCGAAGTCGCGTGAGGGGTCGATCAGGCGTGCGTTGGCGAGCAGGATCGGGCGGCGATCGGTCAGCATGTTGTTTCCCGTTCCGGCATCAGGCGTTCGGCAGGTTGCGGGCGAGTGCTTCGAGCACCGCCATACGCACCGCCACGCCCATTTCAACTTGTTCGCGGATCACCGACTGGGCGCCGTCGGCGACGATCGAGTCGATCTCGACGCCGCGGTTCATCGGGCCCGGGTGCATCACCAGCGCGTCCGGCTTGGCGTAGGACAGCTTCTTCTGGTCGAGCCCGAAATAGTTGAAGTACTCGGCCGAGGAGGGCACGAACGAGCCGTTCATGCGCTCGCGCTGTAGCCGCAGCATCATCACGATATCGGCGCCGTCGAGCCCTTCGCGCATGTCGCGCGCGACCTCGACGCCCATCCGTTCGATGCCGGCCGGCAGCAGCGTGGAAGGCGCAACGACGCGGACGCGGGCGCCCATCGTGTTCAGCAGCAGAATGTTGGAGCGCGCGACGCGCGAATGCATCACGTCACCGCAGATCGCCACCACCAGCCCTTCGAGCCTGCCCTTGTTGCGGCGGATCGTCAGCGCGTCGAGCAGCGCCTGGGTCGGATGCTCATGGGCGCCGTCGCCGGCGTTGATCACCGAGCCGTCGACCTTGCGGGCCAGCAGTTCCACGGCGCCGGAGGCGTGATGCCGGACCACCAGGATGTCCGGGTGCATCGCGTTCAGCGTCACCGCGGTGTCCATCAGGGTCTCGCCCTTGCGCATCGACGATGATGACACGCTCATGTTCATCACGTCGGCGCCGAGGCGCTTGCCGGCGATTTCGAACGACGACTGCGTCCGGGTCGAGGCCTCGAAGAACAGATTGACCTGGGTGCGGCCGCGCAAACTGGTGCGCTTTTTGTCGACCTGCCGGTTGAGCTCGACATATTCCTCGGAGAGGTCGAGCAGGCCGGAAATGTCGGCGGCGGAAAGCCCTTCGATTCCCAGCAGATGCCGGTGACCGAGGACGAAAGTCGATTTTGGGGCGGGGGTCATTAAAGCAAGAGCTATAGGGAGAGTTGGAAAGCCGGGCAAGCGCCAACGGGGCGCGGCGCGGAATAATCCCCCGGCGTTGTGCAACAGCCGGCATTTCGGCCTTGCAGCGTGTCACACGAGCGTGCGGTTGGTCGAAAGTCGGGAGCTCTGGTAAAGCGGTCCGGCGCTTTCCGTGCCCAGTCAGGAGCTCCCATGCCGACGCTTGCGACCGCGCTGCTCGACGCCCTCAAGGATCACGGTGCCCGGGACATCTTCGGCATCCCCGGCGATTTCGTGCTGCCGTTTTTCAAGGTGATCGAGGAAAGCGGCACGCTGCCGTATTTCACCATGAGCCACGAGCCGGCGGTCGGCTTCGCGGCCGATGCGGCGTCGCGCTATCGCGGCAGCATCGGCGTCGCGGTGGTGACCTATGGGGCTGGCGCGTTCAATCTCGTCAATTCGATCGCGGGCGCCTATGCGGAGCGCTCGCCGGTGGTGGTGATCGCCGGTGCGCCCGGCGCGCGCGAACGCACCAGCGGCTATCTGTTGCATCATCAGGTCCGCACCGTCGATTCCCAACTTGCGGTATTCAAGGAAGTCACCTGCGATCAGGCCGTACTGAGCGATCCGGCGACCGCACCGGCCGAGATCGCGCGGGTACTGCGGAGCGCACTCGAATTGTCGCTGCCGGTGTACATCGAATTTCCGCGCGACATGGTCGACGCCAAGGTCGACCCGGTGCCGAAGCTGCCGCGGCGCGAGGCTGACGCCGGAGCGCGGGACGAGTGCGCGCAAGAAATCCTGGATCGGATCGCCAAGGCGAACTCGCCGGTGATGGTGGTGGACGTCGAAATCCGCCGCTACGGCGTCGAGCTGCAAGTCGCCGCGCTGGCACGCAAGCTCGGCCTCCCGGTGGTGACGACATTCATGGGCCGCGGCCTGCTGGAGGGGGCCGACGACGTCGTGGCCGGCACCTATCTCGGCGCCGCCGGCGATCCGGACTTGTCGACCCTGGTCGAGAGCGCCGACCTGGTGCTGATGTTCGGCGTCATCCTGTCGGACACCAATTTCGCGTTGTCCTCGAATATGACCGATCCGCGCCGCACCGTGCTGGCGACCGGACGCGAGGTGCAGATCGGCCACCACGTCTATCGCGATCTGCCGCTAGCTGACCTGATCGCCGGTCTTGACGCCCACGCCTCGCAGCATCCGCCGCGGCCGCGCAATGTCGGGAAGGGGATGTCCTATCCGCGCGGGCTGACCCTCGACGCATCGCCGATCGCGCCGTCGGACATCGCCACCGCGATCAACGATCTGTTCGACCGCCACGGCAAGATGCCGATGACCGCCGATATCGGCGATTGCCTGTTCACCGCGATGGAGATCGACAACACCGCGCTGGCGGCCCCGGGATACTACGCGGGCATGGGGTTCGGCGTGCCGGCTGGTATCGGCGTTGCCGCGACCGGCCTGCGGCCGCTGGTGCTGGTCGGCGACGGTGCGTTCCAGATGACGGGCTGGGAGCTTGGCAATTGCAAGCGCTACGGCCTCGATCCCATCGTGGTGCTGTTCAACAATTGCAGCTGGGAAATGCTGCGGGTGTTCCAACCGGAATCGAAGTTCAACGACCTCGACGACTGGCACTTTGCCGATATCGCCCATTCGATCGGCGGCTTCGGCGAGCGGGTCATGACCCGCGCCGAACTTGCCGCGGCGCTGCAGCGCGCGGTCGAGCGGCGCGGGGTGTTCTCACTGATCGAAGTGATGCTGCCGCGCGGCGCGACCTCCCATACGCTGGCGCGGTTCGTCACCGGCTTCAAGGCGGCGCGTGAACGAATGAAGTGAGGGCACGGCGATCCGCCGTGTCCTCGGGGCGGTTTTCTGCGTAACATGCGCGCGAATCCGCATCGTTCCAGGACCGCCATGACGCAGCCTTCCTTCGCCACCCACGAGGTGTTCAACCAGTCGCCGCCGCTTCCGGACCTCGACCTGTTGGGCGCCGACCGGCCGCTGCTCGAGGCGGTCACTTTCAATCAGGGGGCTAACGCTCATATCGAGCTCGAAGCCTTCGGCAAGACCTGGGGCACCACCGAGATGGCCGAACGCGGCCGTCTCGCCAACGAATACACCCCGAAGCTGAAGACCTTCGACGCCAAGGGCGTGCGCCGCGATCAGGTCGAATTTCATCCGTCCTATCACGAGCTGATGGCGGAGAGCTTCAAAGCCGGCCTGCACAACTCGACCTGGGACGCACACGGCAAGCCCGCCGGTAATGCGTCGGAAGTGGTGCGTGCCGCGAAGTTCTACATGGCCGCTCAGGTCGAGACCGGCCACCTCTGTCCTGTGACGATGACACGGGCGTCGGTCGCGGCGCTCGGTTCGCAGCCGGACCTGCTGGCTCAGGTGATGCCGGTGCTCGGCACCCGTCAGTACGATTCCAGCTTTGCACCATGGACTGCCAAAGGCGGCATGAGCATCGGCATGGGCATGACCGAGAAGCAGGGCGGCACGGATGTGCGCACCAATGCGACGCGCGCGTTCCGGGATGGCGACGCCTACCGCATCGTCGGCCACAAATGGTTCATGTCGGCGCCGATGTGCGATGCTTTCCTGGTGCTGGCGCAGGCCGACGAGGGACTGAGCTGCTTCTTCATGCCGCGGTTTCAGCCCGACGGGTCGGTCAACGAGATCCGTTTTCAGCGGCTGAAGGACAAGCTCGGCAACCGCTCCAACGCATCGTCCGAGGTCGAGTTCACCGGCGCCTACGCGCTGCCGGTGGGCGAGCTCGGCCGTGGTATCCGCACCATCATCCAGATGGTGCAGCTGACGCGGCAGGATTGCGCGATTGCGTCCGCCGGCCTGATGCGGTCGTCGCTCGCTCATGCGCTGCATCACACCCGGCATCGCACCGTGTTTCAGAAGCGTCTTGCCGACCACTCGCTGATGGTATCGGTGCTCGCCGACATGGCGCTGCAGGTCGAGGCCTCGGTGGCGCTGGTGATGCGGCTGTGCCGCGCGTTCGACGAGGCACCGAACGATCCGCTCGAAGCCGCCTATATGCGGCTGCTGACACCGGCGGTGAAATACTGGATCTGCAAGTCGGCGCCGCCGTTCGTGTATGAAGCGATGGAATGCCTGGGCGGCAATGGCTATGTCGAGGACGGCATCTTGGCGCGGCACTATCGCGAGGCGCCGGTCAATGCGATCTGGGAAGGCTCGGGCAACGTGATGTGCCTCGACGTGCTGCGGGCGATGTCGCGTGAGAGCGATGCCGGCACCGAGGTGTTGCAGGCGCTGATCCAAGATACGTCGGCGCTCACCGGCGGACCGGCCGCCGCCGGCCTGATCGCCCGCGCGCTGCTGCAGGTCGACAACGAGCGCACCGCGCGGCTCGCGGTCGAGATGCTGGCGAAGCTTGCTGCGGCTGCCGCGCTCAACGAAATCCACCCGCCGCATGCTGAACTGTTCGCGCGGACTCGTTTGGTGCCGGAGCCGGCAACGCTGTACGGCGCCGCCGACATTCCGACCGAGATTGCCAAGGGACTGTTGGGACGCGTGCTGCCGGAGATGTGAGGCGGGGACATCAACTCCGTCATTGCGAGCGAAGCGAAGCAATCCAGAGGCTTCGTACACTGAGTTGCTGGATCGCTTCGTCGCTTCGCTCCTCGCGATGACGGGAGTTAGACGCTCATTCAGCCGACCGCTTCGCCTTCCGAGAAGTACCAGCGGCCGCGGGCTTTACGGAATTGCGAGCGTTCGTGATGGCTCTGCTCGGGGCCGCCGCCGCGGCGGAAGCGGGCGACGAACTCGACGGTGCCGCGGCTGCCTTTCTCGCTGCTGCCGAGCACCCGCAGTTCGAGAAAGTCGGACTCTTCCATCCAGGCGCGGTTGACGTCGTGATCGAACAGATCGCGTCGTTCCGGATCGGTGGTCTCGACGATGTAGTCGAAATCCTTCAGCGCGTAGGCCGCGTAGCGCGACCGCATCAGCGCTTCCGGCGAGGTCGCGGGCCGGGTGCGGGCGAGCAGGGGGCCGCAGCAGTCGCCGTAGGTCTTTCCCGAGCCGCACACGCAATTCATCGCATCGATCCTGTTGCCGGCTCACTCGGCACGGCGCAGCGCCGCGAGCCGGTCGAGCGCACCCTGCAGGATGAAGATCGCCGCGTGCTCGTCAATGACCTTGGCCCGTTTCGCCCGGCTGACATCGTTGGCGATCAGCTCGCGCTCGACCGCGGCGGTCGACAGCCGCTCGTCCCAGAGCCCGATCGGCAGTTCGGTGAGCCGGGCGAGATTGCGGGCGAAGGCACGGGTCGACTGGGCGCGCGGGCCCTCGCTGCCGTCCATGTTGAGCGGCAGGCCGAGCACGAAGCCGCAGGCGGTGCGTTCGGCCGCCAGCGCCAGCAGCCGGGCGGCATCCGCGGTGAACGCCTTGCGGGCGATGGTCTCGACGCCGGTGGCGAGCTTGCGGTCCGGATCGGACGCGGCGACGCCGATTGTCTTGGTGCCGAGGTCGAGGCCGAGCAGGCCACCGCGGGCCGGCCAATGCGCGGCGGCTTCGATCAGAGGAAGGATCAGGGCAGGCATGACGCCCGCATAGCACGCGCGGTCGACTTGCCAAAACATCCATTGGTCCGTCGTGCGGGGCTTGAGGCGCCATAGCGGAGCCACGAGGCGGCGTGTAAAAGGGGCCTCGGCGGGCAACGAGGCTGCGCCGCTTCCCCCTACAATCGCGAGAGCCTGATCATGTGGCCGGATCGCCGTCTCCTCGACCTGTTCGCTATCGAATGTCCGATTCTGCTCGCCCCGATGGCGGGCGCGATGGATGCGGAACTCGCTATCGCCGCGGCCCGCAGCGGTGCGCTGGCCTCGCTGCCGTGCGCGATGCTGTCGCCGGATAAAGCGCGCGAGCAGGTCGGGATTTTTCGGCAACAGATTTCGGCGCCGATCAATCTGAACTTCTTCTGCCATCAGGCGGTGACGCCGGATGCGGCGCGCGAGCAAGTCTGGCGCAAGCGATTGACGCCGTACTTCAACGAGCTCGGGCTCGATCCGGCGATGCCGGCGCCGGCGGCGAGCCGGGCGCCGTTCGATGCGGCGATGTGTGCGCTGGTCGAGGAGCTGAAGCCCGAAGTCGTCAGCTTCCATTTCGGTCTGCCTGAGGCTGCACTACTCGACCGCGTCAAGGCGACCGGTGCCAAGGTGATCGCATCGGCGACGATCGTGCGCGAGGCGATCTGGCTGGAAGAGCACGGCGTCGACGCGGTCATCGTGCAGGGCGCTGAGGCCGGCGGCCATCGCGGCATGTTCATGACCGACGACATTGCGCAGCAGCCGGGATTGTTCGCGCTGCTGCCGCAGGTGGTCGATGCGGTGCGGGTGCCGGTGATCGCGGCGGGCGGTATCGCCGACGGTCGCGGCATCGCGGCGGCGTTCGCGCTCGGCGCGGCCGGCGTGCAGATCGGCACCGCGTATCTGCGCTGCCCGGAATCCCGGACCAGCGCGCTGGTGCGGGCCCAGCTCGCGCAGGGCACCGACGAAGCGACCGTGATCACCAATGTGATGACCGGGCGGCCGGCCCGCGGCGTCGCCAATCGCCTGATGCGCGAGGTCGGGCCGGTGTCGCCGGACGCGCCGGCGTTCCCGCACGCGGCCTCTGCCCTCGGCCCGCTGAAGGCGGCGGCGGAGAAGCAGGGGCAAACCGACTTCACCAATCTGTGGGCGGGGCAGGCGGTTCGGCTCGGCCGCGACATGCCGGCGGCCGAACTCACCCGCGCGCTGGCCGGCGCGGCGCTGGCGCGGCTCAGCCAGCTCGCCGGCTGAGGCAGGACGGTCGGCGCACCGAGGTTGCGACGCGAAACCCGGCTCTGCTATACGGCGCAGGTCGATATCTCGCAAAAAGGCCCTATATTATGTCGGTTGACGCCTCCACTGTCCGCCGCATCGCGCATCTGGCGCGGATCGCCGTGACCGACGACGAGGTGCCGCATCTGCAGGGCGAGCTCAATGCGATGCTGGCCTTTGTCGAGCAGCTCTCCGAGGTCGACGTCGATGGCGTCGAGCCGATGACCTCGGTGACGCCGATGCAGATGAAGAAGCGCGCCGACGTGGTCAACGACGGCGAAATCGCCGATCAGGTGGTGGCGAATGCACCGTCGACTGAGGATCACTTCTTCCTGGTGCCGAAGGTGGTCGAATAAAGGACGCGCCGATGTGCCTGCTGTGCGACGACGAGAAGGCCTACCAGGCCTATCTGGACTACCTCGACGCGATGGGCCGGCAGGGCAAGGTCGTCGACGCCGATAAGGCGATGGATGCGGTGCTCGACCAGTTGCAGGCCGCCGACAAGGCCCGCCGCGGCGCGCCCGAAAACGACAAGACGCTGTCGCCGTTCTTCTGCAGCCCGGTCAATAAGTAGGCCTCAGGCCTTCTTCAGCTTCCGCACCCGGCGCAGGTCAGCGTTGATCTGCGACTGCCAGCCGCGGCCCAGGGCGCGATAAGCGTCCAGGACGTCGGCGTCCAGCCGCAGCGTCACAGAGCTTTTCGGTTGTGTCCCGAGCGGTGGACGTCCGCGGCGGACGACCTTGCCGTCGACGCGGATCTCACCGGTCCGGAAAAACTCGTCGAGCAGTTTCGGGGCATCGTCTGGATCGTCAGTCAGAGGTTCGCCGAAAGAGCGCGGCCCAGCGGACTTCTTCCTTGGCATGACAGTACCTCATCGAAATCACATGACGACCGCCGTTGCGAGGCGTCCAGACAATACGACCATGCGCGAACCGACATATCCGGCCGTGATGTAACGGCTCTCGCCATAGTCAAATCGGTCGTCGAGCTTCGTCACGATACGCCCGGCAAAAGCCGTTGCAGCGTCCGCGGCGAAATCGAGACCGCGATGCCGCCGGGTCCAATCCCGCTTTGCCGGATCAAACGTGATCGCCATTGAATTATGTAACTACAATAATCTTGCCGTCAATGGTCCGACTGTAACTGGCGGGCAAATCGGTGCAATCGCTTCATTTCCCGGAGGCGCTGTGCTAGCCAGCGCAGCAACAGAGCCGCACGATCCGCGGCGCCCGTGACCGGCCTGTCGCCGGCTTTTATCCAGGCGTGCCCTGAACCATGACCGACCTGACTTCGCTGACGCTGGCCGAGGCCCGCGATGGCCTCGCAAACAAGTCCTTCACCGCGGTCGAGCTGACCGATGCCCACCTCGCGGCGATCGAAGCCGCGCGCGTGCTCAATGCCTATGTGCTGGAGACGCCGGACCAGGCGCGGCAGATGGCGAAGGCCGCGGACGCGCAGATCGCCAAGGGCGAGGGCGGGCCGCTGGCGGGCCTCCCGCTTGGCATCAAGGATCTGTTCGCCACCAAGGGCGAACGCACCACCGCGTGTTCCAAGATCCTCGACGACTTCAAGCCGACCTACGAGTCGACGGTGACGACGCAGCTGTGGCGTGACGGCGCGGTGCTGCTCGGCAAGCTCAACAACGACGAGTTCGCGATGGGCTCCTCGAACGAGACCTCGTGCTTCGGCCCCGTGATCAATCCGTGGCGCCGTGCCGGCTCCGATGCCAAACTGGTGCCGGGTGGTTCGTCCGGCGGCTCGGCGGCCGCTGTTGCGGCGGGCCTGTGCCTCGGCGCCACCGCGACCGACACCGGCGGCTCGATCCGGCAGCCGGCGGCGTTCACCGGCACGGTCGGCATCAAGCCGACCTATGGCCGCTGCTCGCGCTGGGGTATCGTCGCGTTCGCGTCCTCGCTGGACCAGGCCGGCCCGATCGCCCGCACGGTGCGCGACAGCGCGATCCTGCTGCGTTCGATGGCCGGCCATGATCCGAAGGACACCACCTCGGTCGATCGGCCGGTGCCCAATTACGAGGCCGCGGTCGGCGGCTCGGTGAAGGGCATGAAGATCGGCATCCCGAAGGAGTATCGGCTCGACGGCATGCCGGCCGAGATCGAGAAACTGTGGAGCCAGGGTGCCGAGTGGCTGAAGGCCGCGGGCGCCGAGCTGGTCGAAGTGTCGCTGCCGCACACCAAATACGCGCTACCGGCCTATTATATCGTGGCGCCGGCGGAGGCCTCGTCGAACCTCGCGCGCTATGACGGCGTCCGCTACGGCGCGCGCGTCAATGGCCGCAACATCATCGAGATGTACGAGAACACCCGCGCTGCCGGCTTCGGCGCCGAGGTCAAGCGCCGCATCATGATCGGCACCTACGTGCTGTCGGCCGGCTATTACGACGCGTACTATCTGCGCGCCCAGAAGGTGCGCACGCTGATCAAGCGCGACTTCGAACAGTGCTTCGATCAGGGCGTCTCAGCGATCCTGACTCCGGCGACGCCGTCGGCTGCCTTCGGCATCGGCGAGAAGGGCGGCGCTGATCCGGTCGAGATGTATCTGAACGACATCTTCACCGTGACGGTGAACATGGCCGGCCTGCCGGGCATTGCCGTTCCGGCGGGCAGCGACTCGCAAGGTCTGCCGCTCGGGCTGCAGCTGATCGGCCGGCCGTTCGACGAGGACACCTTGTTCTCGCTCGGCGAGGTGATCGAGCAGTCCGCCGGCCGGTTCACGCCGGCCAAGTGGTGGGCTTGAGTCCGATCGTCCGCGCGGGTTTGACGTTGCGTTTGCTGGCGCCGTTGGCCATTCTTGGCCGGGGCAGGGTGTTGCATGAGCGCTGACGACGTCCAAGGTCCACCGCAAGGTGTCGATCAGATCCTCGGATCGCCAAAGCTGGCCGCGGCGATCGAGAGCGACCGCTACAAGCATCTGCTGGACAATGTCCCGGTGGCGATCGCCGTGTCGCGCGGCTGCGGCGCGGACCAGCAGGTGGTCTATATCAACCAGGCGTTCGAGGCGCTGACCTCGCTGTCAAAGCCGGATGCCTGTGGCCAGGGCTGGTCGTCCCTCGATGGCTTCGCCGACCAGGATGACAGCGGCCGCCTGCTCGGTGCCGCGATCCGCGATGGCGAAGATTTCCTCGGCGTGTTCCGGAAAGTTGCGCCGTCCGATCGGCTGCTGATCGTTCAGGCCTATGCGGCGGTGATCGAGAGCGACGACGGCGTCGAGAGCTATCGGATCGTTGCGCTGGTCGACGTCGGCAGCCGCGAGCGGGCGCAGATCGAGCGGTTCGAAGTCCAGATCCGTGAACGCGATACCCTGATGCGCGAGCTGCAGCATCGGGTGAAGAACAATCTGCAACTGATCACCGCGCTGGTCCGCCTCGAAGCGCGGTCGGCTGCGGAAGGCGAGACCGTGGCGCTGGCGCGGCTCGCCAGCCGGATCGAAGCGCTGACCGCGCTCTACCGGGTGCTGTCGGACGAAAGCCCGCATGCCGATGGCGGGCAGATCGACCTCGGCCAGTATCTGTCGGACATCGCCAACGCGGTGATCCGCGCAAACGCCAGCTCGGACGTCAACTGCGAGGTCAATGCTGGCTATTGCCCGCTGTCGGTGAACATCGCGATGCCGGCCGGGTTGCTGGTCAACGAGATGCTGACCAACGCATTGAAGTACGCCTTCGTCGGTCGCGACGGCGGACGGATCAAGGTGATCTGCGAGACAGACCAGGGTCGCGTCAGGATCATCGTGTCGGACGATGGCGTCGGCCTTCCCGAGGGGCAGAGCTGGCCATCGCCGCGTAAGCTTGGTGCGCTGATCCTACAGACGCTGAAGGAGAACGCCCGCAACGTCAGCTTTGAAGCGCGCAGCATTCGCGGTCAGGGCGCGTTCTTCACCATCGGCTTCGATGCGCCGTCGTCGCCCGCCGCGAATTGATCGCACAGCGCGCCGCCTTGCTTATGCCACAAGCCGACTGCCAGCTTCCCCCGGTTCCGCAGCGTTAAGTGGACCTGAACCTTTGCAGCCGATGGTCCGCGGCAGCAACATTGCCGCCCCTTCAACCGGTGTCCTCTCGATGAAGCCGTGGAGAGATCGTCTCCTATCCGCAGCCGCCGCCTGCCTCGTGCTCGCCGGCTGCGCCTCGGTTTACAACACGCCGGTCAACGTGCCGCTCGAAGGAGTGGTCTCCGACAAGGTTGCGTCGGACGTCGGTACGCGCAGCGAAGACGCCATCATCGGCCTTTCGTTCTCGGGCGGCGGCACCCGGGCGGCGGCATTCTCGTTCGGCGTGTTGTCGGAGATGGAGCGCCTGCCGCTGCATGGTGCGCGTTCGGCGATGCTCGACCGTGTCGGCTTCGTCTCAGGAGTTTCCGGCGGATCGGTGACTGCCGCCTATTTCGGACTGAAGGGGCGCACCGCGCTCAGCGACTTCCGCGAGCGTTTCCTGCTGCGCAATGCGGAGGAGGAGCTCCAGACCACGCTGTCGCTCAACACCATCGGCAAGGCGTTCACGGGCGGCATCAACGACTCCGTCGGCTTCACCCGTTGGCTCGACGCGCATCTGTTCGAGGGCGCGACCTTCGCGCAGCTGCGCGGCGGCGACCGGCCGACAGTGTGGATCAACGCCTCCGACATCTATAATCGCGTGCCGTTCGTGTTCAACAGCACGTCGTTCTCTGCCATTTGCAGCGACCTCGACGCCTATCCGCTGTCGAACGCGGTCGCGGCCTCGGCGGCGGTGCCGCTCGCATTTGCCCCGGCGGTGGTCCAGGCGTTCCCGGGCGCCTGCAACACGCCGCTGCCGCGCTGGGTCCGGCGCGCCGCGACCGAGGGTAACTCCTCGCCGATGCTGAGCTCCTACGCCAAGGCGGTGCAGCGTTATCGCGAGGGCGCGGTACCCTTCATCAAGCTGCTCGACGGCGGGTTGGTCGACAATTACGGCGTCTCGGCGCTGACGATCGCGCGGGAGTCCTCTGAGACGCCGTACGGTCCGCTGACCCCGCAGCAGGCGGTCAAGCTGCGCCGGCTGATGATGCTGGTGGTCGACGCCAAGACCGGCATCTCGGGTAACTGGGTCGACACCGTCGAAGGTCCGAGCGGCGTCGAGCTGATCAAGGCCGCGGTCGACACCACGATGGATGCCAGCGTCGGCGCCAGCTACACGGCGTTCGATCGCACGATTTCAGATTGGCGCGACAAACTGGTGCGCTGGCGCTGCAGCCTGTCGGCAGCGGACCGCGCGCGCTACGGTGCCGGCCCCGGCTGGGACTGCCGCGACCTGCGGTTCTTCGTCGGCCGTCTGGCGTTCGATCAACTCGAGACACAGCGGGCTGCGGCGCTGGAGCGGATCGCCACGCGCTTCGTGCTGCCGCCGCAGCAGGTCGACGAGCTGATCTCCGCCGGGCGCGACGTGCTGCGGCAGAGCCCGGTCTTCCGCGCCTTCGCGGCCAGCCTGTAAAGACCCTCGCCGGCCGGGCGTTCGGCTGCGCTGGCGCGCGCCTTGCGCCGGTTGCAGGGGTTTTCTCCGCGCTCGGAGCGGAGTAGAAACCGGCTTATGAACGCACCTGTCAAACCTTCGAAGCTCATCAAGGGCGCCACCGGCGATTGGGAAGTCGTGATCGGGCTGGAGATCCACGCCCAGGTCTCTTCCAACGCCAAGCTGTTCTCCGGCGCGGCCACCGCGTTCGGCGGCGATCAGAACACCCACGTGTCGCTGGTCGACGCCGCGATGCCCGGCATGCTGCCGGTGATCAACGAGGAGTGCGTGCGCCAGGCGATCCGCTCCGGGCTCGGGCTGAACGCCAAGATCCATCTGCGCTCGGTGTTCGACCGGAAGAACTATTTCTATCCGGACCTGCCGCAGGGCTACCAGATCAGCCAATACAAATCGCCGATCGTCGGTGAGGGGGAGGTGGTGGTCGACCTGCCGGACGGCGACAGCATCACCGTCGGCATCGAGCGGCTGCATCTCGAACAGGACGCCGGCAAGCTGCTGCACGACCAGCATCCGACTTCGACATTCGTCGATCTCAACCGCTCCGGCGTCGCGCTGATGGAGATCGTCTCCAAGCCGGACATCCGCTCGTCCGAGCAGGCCAAGGCTTACGTGTCGAAGCTGCGCACGATCCTGCGCTATCTCGGCACCTGCGACGGCGACATGGAGAAGGGCAGCCTGCGCGCCGACGTCAATGTTTCGGTGCGCCGTCCCGGCGAGCCTTACGGCACCCGCTGCGAGATCAAGAACGTCAACTCGATCCGCTTCATCGGTCAGGCGATCGAATACGAAGCGCGCCGCCAGATCGGCATTCTGGAAGACGGCGGAACGATCGACCAGGAGACCCGTCTGTTCGACGCCAACAAGGGCGAGACCCGGTCGATGCGGTCGAAGGAAGAGGCGCACGACTATCGCTACTTCCCCGATCCGGATTTGCTGCCGCTGGAATTCACCCAGGCCTATGTCGACGATCTGAAGGCCGGCCTGCCGGAATTGCCGGACGCCAAGAAGGAGCGGTTCGTCCGCGACTTCGGCCTTTCGGTCGAAGACGCAGGCGTGCTGGTCAGCGAGCGCGAGAGCGCCGAGTTCTACGAGGCGGTGCTGGCGCAGTTGAAGGATCAGGACCGCGACGGCAAGCTTGCCGCCAACTGGGTGATCAACGAGCTGTTCGGCCGTCTCAACAAGGACGGCCAGTCGATCGATGCATCGCCGGTGTCGGCGGCACAGCTCGCTGCGATCGTCGAGCTGATCGGCGAGGGCACCATCTCGGGCAAGATTGCCAAGGAGCTGTTCGAGATCGTCTGGACCGAAGGCGGTGATCCGCGCACGCTGGTGGAACAGCGCGGCATGAAGCAAGTCACCGATCTGTCGGCGATCGAGAAGGTGGTCGACGATATCGTCGCCGCCAATCCAGATAAGGTGGCACAAGTCGTCGCCAAGCCCGCGATGCTCGGCTGGTTCGTCGGCCAGGTGATGAAATCTTCCGGCGGCAAGGCCAATCCGCAGGCGGTCAACGACCTGCTGAAGCGCAAGCTCGGCCTCTGACGAACGACCTTCGTCGTCGCGCGCGAACCGCCGCGACGACGTTTCGTGCGCCCGCGACGGCGGTGGCGCTCGCGAATCAGCCGCATCTTCTCGTGCAGAAAACCCCTGTGCCGGAGCGTTTGGACGCTCCGGTGCGGCATCGCGCCTGAAAATTTTTTCGTTGCCAAAGATTGCGACTCAGAGTCCGAAGACGGCCTCGCGCGACCGACTCGGCGCTCGGTCCGGTTTTGCAAAGTAGTTAGTTGGCTCGATTTGTGAGTTGATGAAATCGCTGCGGCACAGGCGTTTCCTGCGATCTTGACAAGTGCCGATGCAGGTTTTTCGCACATAACTCGGTTCGCGCGATCGATCTTCCGACGCCTCGTTCGCTAAGACCGCCTGTGCGCGAGGGACAACTCCCATCAACTCTTCCTTAAGCGGGACACTGTTTTTTTCAAAGCGTTGGTGTATTCGGGAATTAGTGCATCTCGATTCCCGAGTGCACGCAGCAGCAATCAAGCCATCTCACTTATCGGAGGGCAACATGGCCAAGAAAGCAGCGAAGAAGGCGGCGACCAAGAAAGCGGCGCCGAAGAAGGCGAAGACCGCGAAGAGCGCGGTGAAGAAGACCGCGAAGAAGACCACCAAGAAGGTCGCCAAGAAGGCCGCCAAGAAGAAGTAAGCTCGCTTTCGAGCGGGTGCCGGCAGCATCACTGCCGGCCGCGTCACTGGACAGGCTCTTCGCACCGCGACACGAGCGAGGTCCTAGTCGACGAGAGGGTGTCGGCGAGACATCAGGTCAGACGACCGGATCCGATAGCGGCAGGGATCACCAGCCGCCGAAGAGCCCGGTAGAAGAAACGGTTTTTCTTCGAACGGTGCGGACGCAAGGTCCGCAGTTTCATGGGCGGCGAGCCGCGTGTGAGATCTGAACCTGACGTGTTCGCCGACGCCCTCGTTGTTTGTGGGGCCCATCGCCCCGCGCCGGCAGGGGCCGGCTTATCCAGTTCCATCCCTCCACATCCACCGAGTTCGATCAGCCCGCGGCAGCCATCTGCGCCCGCGGCCGGACATGTCGTTTCCCCAGGCGGTTGCGGCGATGGTTATCGGTTCGCCAAACCGGAGGGTAAACCGTCTCTCACCGAGTTCGAAAAACCATTGCGGCACAGGCGTTTCTTAAATCGTCTCGCGAAGAGCGCCGCGGCGCGTTCAGAAATTGTTCAGCGCAACACTTAAACTGCTCTTCAAATTTGATCGGCCATGATTGCCCCATAACACGCCGGGTCACGGCGGTGGGGACGACAAACAGAGGACAGGAGCCGCCTCGGTTCGGCGGCGAAAGATGGAGATCAAAGATGCTGCAGGGACATCTGAATATCGAAACCGCGATGCCGATCGAAGCCGGGGAGAACCCCGATGCGCTGTTCGACCTCGGCCTGCTGTTCGCCTCGGGCCGCGGCGCGCCGGTCGACCTGATCGCCGCGCACAAGTGGTTCAACCTCGCCGCGCTGAAGGGCCGGGCCGACGCGATCGCGTATCGCCGCGAGCTGGCCGAGCTGATGTCGGCCGACGAGATCGCGGTTGCCCAGCGCGAAGCCCGCGCCTGGATCTGCTCGCACTGATGGATCGCTTGCTTCCGCTGACGGAATGCGGCGCTTGGTATCGCCTTATGGTTCGTCCTAAGTCGCGCTGACCGCCGCAACTGACCGCGGATATCTTCTCCTCATGCTCCACAAAGGGAGCTTTCAAAGGAGGAGATGCCCATGAAACTCAAATCAGTATTATGTCTCGTCGCCGGCGCCAGCGTGTTTGCTGCCTCGGCCGCTTTCGCCGGCGAGTTCGGCACGGCCGACGAAGCCAAGGCGATGCTCACCAAGGCCGCTGCTGCGGTGAAGGCCGATAAGGCCAAGGCGCTCGCCGAGTTTGCCAAGGGCGAGGGCGGTTTCAAGGATCGCGACCTGTATCCGTTCTGCGGCGGGCCGGACGGTCTGTTCACCGCGCATCCGACCCTGACCGGCAAGAGCCTCAAGGATCTCAAGGACAAGACCGGCAAGCCGCTGGGCGAAGAGATCTACGCCACCGCCAAGGAAGGCGAGGTCAAGGAAGTCGCCTATATGTGGCCGCGCCCGGGCCAGACCGATCCGGTGCAGAAGGTCAGCTTCGTCACCAAGATCGGCGACCAGACTTGCGCGGTCGGCTACTACAAGTAACCCCTTAGGCAGCGAGACGGCGGCGGTGCTCAGCCGCCGCCGGATCTTATTGCACCTTGATGCCTGCGGCGCGGATCACGTCAGCCCAGCTCCGCTTCTCGTCGGCGATCTTCTGGCGCAGCGCCTCGGGCGTCGAGGCCTCGGGCATCATCATCTGCGTTTTCAGCTTCGTGATGACAGCCGGATCGGCGAGCGCCACCTCGACCGCGCGGTGGATCGCCGCGATCAGTTCGGGTGAGGTGCCGGCCGGCGCGATCAGCGCGTTCCACGCGTCTGACTGCACGTCGATGCCGCTCTCCTTCAGTGTCGGCACGTCGGGCAGGAACGGCGAGCGCTCCGGCGTGGTCACCGCCAGGATCTTCACCGTCCCCGCCGCCTGCTGCGGCGCGACCGAGATCGCCGGCAGGCATGCAGCCTGGACGTCACCGCGCATCAGCGCAGTCATTGCGTTCGGCGAGCCGGCGTAGGGGATGTGCACCATCGCGGCGCCGGCCTTCTGCGCGATCGCTTCCATGCACAGCTGCGACAGCGAGCCGGCGCCGATCGACGCGTAGGCGAAGCCGCCTTTGTCGCTTTTCACCTTGGCAAGAAACTCGCCGACGCTGCCGATGCCTGCGGTTGCCGGCACGGCGAGCACGCTCGGCATCCGTGTCAGCAGCGTCACCGGTGCAAGGTCGCGCTCCGGATCGTAGGGCAGCTTCGGAAACAGCAGCGTGTTGATGGCGAGCGGGCCGGGGATCGAGATGCCGAGCGTGGCGCCATCCGGGGACGCCTTGGCCACCGCATCGGTGCCGATATTGCCCGAGGCGCCGGGCTTGTTTTCGATCACGAAGGTGGAGCCTGGGTGCTGCGTATGAAGCTGGTCGGCAAGCACCCGGCCGACCAGATCCGGCGTCGATCCCGCGGCGAACGGCACCACAATCCGCACCGTCTTCGGCGGCCACGCGGTCGGCTGCGCCGCGGCCGCGCTGCTGACTGCGCACGCCGCGATGCCAAGCATCGCGAGCGTCGGCGTCAGGGTCCGGCGGAGGAGGTGTCCCAGCATTTGCATCGGTCCCGTAAACAATGATACCCGGATTTCGCCCGCATGGCGCCGCGCTGCGGCAGGCCGTGCGACGGCGCGGACCATAGGTGGAATTGGCCGGTGCGCAAACCGCCGCATGCGCGGGCCGAGACAGGAGTGACGCGATGGGACTTGCGTTGATGATCGTCGGCCTGGTGCTGTTCATCGGCACTCATGTCGTCACCACCCAGCGCGACCTGCGCAGTCGCCTGATCGGGATCGGCGGCGAGGCGGTCTACAAGCTTGCCTATGCGGTGGTGGCGCTCAGCGGCCTCGCCCTGATCGCTTACGGTTTCGGATCCTATCGGGCGCACGGCTGGATCGACGTCTGGTATCCGCCGCATTGGACCAAGCATCTCACCGCGCTCTTGATGCTGCCGATGGCGATCCTGCTGGCTGCGGCGTATTCGCGCGGCCGCATCTACGCGGCGGTCAAGCATCCGATGCTCACTGCGGTGAAGCTGTGGGCGGTCGGCCACCTGATCGCGAACGGCGATCTCGGCTCGATCATTCTGTTCGGCTCGCTGCTGGCCTGGGCGGTGTTTGACCGTATTTCGCTGAAGCGGCGCAGCGACGCCGGCGGTCCGCCGATCCCGGTCGGCGGCGTCAAGAACGACGTCATCGCCATCGTGGCCGGCGTGGTGCTGTATCTGGCGCTCGCCTTCGTCTTCCATCCCTACGTTATCGGCGTGTCCGTGTTCGGAGCCTAAGCATGTCTGTTCAATCGACGATCCGGCGGAAGACCGCTCCCGACATCCGCGCGCGCAAAGGCGGTGATCCGATCGTGATGCTGACCTCGTATCACGCGCACACCGCCTCGCTGGTCGATCGTTACTGCGACGCCATTCTGGTTGGCGACTCGCTCGGCAACGTGATGCACGGCTTCGAGACCACCGTGCCGGTGACGCTCGAGATGATGATCCTGCAGGGCCATGCGGTGATGCGCGGTTCGCAGCACGCGCTGGTCGTGGTCGACATGCCGTTCGGTTCGTATGAAGCGTCGAAGGAGCAGGCCTTCCACTCTGCTGCGCGGATCCTCAAGGAGACGCACTGCGGCGCCGTGAAGCTCGAAGGCGGCGTGCGGATGGCGGAGACGATCAGGTTCCTCACCGAACGCGGCATTCCGGTGATGGGCCACATTGGTCTGACGCCGCAGTCGATCAACACGCTGGGCTCGTTCCGCGCGCAGGGCCGCGAGGAGGGCAGCTGGGCGCCGATCGAGGCCGACGCAAAGGCGGTCGCCGAGGCCGGCGCGTTCTCGGTGGTGGTGGAAGCCGTCGCCGAGCCGCTCGGCCGCAAGATCACCGAGATGATTTCGATCCCGACCATCGGCATCGGCGCCAGCGCCGCCTGCGATGGTCAAGTCTTGGTGCTCGAAGACATGCTCGGCCTGTCGCCGAAGCCGCCGAAATTCGTCAAGCGCTATGGCGACCTTGGCCCCGGCATCGAGGCGGCGATCAAGGGCTATGCCGAGGAGGTCCGCTCGCGGGCGTTCCCCGGGCCTGAGCATGTTTATGGGATGAAGTCGAAGGCGTGAGGCGATCGCCAGGGCGTGCGTGCCGGTCAAGGTATCCCCTTGATCCGGCTCGCTTTGCCTTGCCAGCGCCATAACGCTAGGGTATCGCCCGCGCGGCGGCGAGGGATGGGCTAGCGGCGGCCCTGTTGGGCTGTTGCGCTGTCGGGACAGGAAGAATCTCCAAGTGTCTGAATTATTTAACGAAGTCGACGAGGAGCTGCGTCGCGAACGGCTCAAGAGGCTGTGGGACAAGTACTCGATCGTTATCGTCGGCGGGGCGCTCCTGATCGTGGTCGGGGTCGGCGCCTGGCGCGGCTATGAATATTACGAGGCCAAGAAGGCGGCCGAAGCCGGCGCGGCCTTCGTCGCCGCTGCCGACCTTGCCGAGCAGAACAAGCACACCGAGGCGGAGGCTGCGTTCGACAAGATCGCGGCGTCGGCGCCTGCCGGCTATCGCACGCTGGCGCGGCTGCGGGCCGCCGCCGAGATCGGCGCGCGCGATCCGCAAGCCGCGGTAAAGCGCTACGACGAGATCGCGGCCGATCGCAGCCTCGCGGCGCCGTTCCGTGAACTCGCCAGCATCCGTGCCGCCAACCTGGTGCTGGAGACCGCGAGCTACAACGATCTGGTGCAGCGCCTCGAGCCGGTGGCATCCGGCAACGGCGCCTTCCGTCATACCGCGCGCGAACTGCTGGCGCTGGCCGCGTGGCGGGCCAACAACGTGGCGGCGACCCGGCAGTGGATCGACAAGATCACCACCGACGCCGAAACCCCCGGCAGCCTGCGCAGCCGGGCCGATGTGCTGCAGGCGCTGCTGCCGCCCACCGCGACCAAGAGCTGACGTCGTTCGAGCGACCGCGACACCAAAGATTGTGAGAGATAATCCATGCGCCTGTCGCACCGCCTGATTCCACTCGCCGTGCTGGTCGCGCTGTCCAGCGCTCTGGCCGGCTGTGGCAGCATGAGCAGCTTCGATCCGACCGACATGTTCGACTTCCTGGATCAGAAGAAGAAACTCGCCGGCGATCGGAAGCCGGTGTTTCCGGAAGGCGTGCCGGGCCTCGAGCAGGGCGTGCCGAAGAGCCTGTACAAAGACGAGGTCGAGCAGCAGCAGCGCCAGCAGGCCGCCGCCGAGGCCGCGCCTGCGCCGGTTGAAGAGAAGCCGAAGCCCGCCGCGCGCTCCAAGAGCCGGCACAATTCCGCGGCGCGTCGCCCGGCTGCGCCGGCCGCTGAGCCCGCTGCCGAACCGGCCGCCGAGGAAGAGGGCAGCGCCGCCGCCGTGCCGCCGGCGCCGAAGCCGGCCAAGCAGTCGCGCCGCCGCGTCACCACCCCGCCGGCCGACGATCAGTCCTCCGCGCCGGCGCCGGCGCAGTCGCAATCGTCCGGAACGGCTCCTTCCTTCCCGGCGCCGCTGCCGAGCGGCAGCTTCCAGCGCTAATTCAGGCTTCGGCCTCGAAGGTCTGACCCGAGCGACATTGACAGGCCGCCGCTTCTCGGCGACGGATCAGCCATGTCTTTCATCCTCGCAATTATCGGCCGGCCCAACGTCGGCAAATCGACGCTGTTCAATCGCCTCGTCGGCCAAAAGCTGGCGCTGGTCGACGACGCGCCCGGCGTGACCCGTGACCGCCGTGAAGGCGAAGGCCGGCTCGGCGATCTCAGCTTTACGCTGATCGACACCGCCGGCCTCGACGAGGGGCCGAAGGGCTCGCTCACCGCCCGGATGCAGGAGCAGACCGAGACCGCGATCGCGCTTGCCGATGCGCTGCTGTTCGTGATCGACGCCCGCGCCGGCCTGACCCCGAACGACCGCGCCTTTGCCGACTTTGCCCGCCGCGCCAATAAGCCGGTGGTGCTGGTGGCCAACAAGAGCGAAGGCAAGCACGGCGAGGTCGGCGCGATGGAGTCCTACGCGCTCGGCCTTGGCGACCCGGTGCAGATCTCCGCCGAGCACGGCGAGGGCATGGGCGAACTCTACGACGCCCTGCGTCCGCTGCTGCCGGAGCCGGTCGAGGACGAGGAAGACGACGAGCCCGCCGACCAGAGCGAAGAAGCGATCGCGACGCGGCCGATCCGGGTGGCGATCGTCGGCCGTCCCAACGCCGGCAAGTCGACCTTCATCAACCGGCTGCTCGGCGAGGAGCGGCTGCTGACCAGCCCCGAAGCCGGCACCACCCGCGACTCCATCGCCGTCGAGGTCGAATGGAAGGGCCGCGACTTCCGCGTGTTCGATACTGCCGGGCTGCGTCGCCGTTCGCGGATCGAAGAGAAGCTGGAGAAGCTGTCGGTTGCGGATGCGCTGCGTGCGGTGCGCTTTGCCGAAGTCGTGGTGCTGATGATGGATGCGCAGCACCGCTTCGAGGAGCAGGATCTGCGGATCGCCGACCTTGTCGAGCGCGAGGGCCGGGCCCTGGTGATCGCCGTCAACAAGTGGGACCTGATCGAGCGCCAGGGCGGCCAGATCGCGCAGCTTCGCGCCGATGCCGACCACTGGCTGCCGCAGATCAAGGGCGTGCCGATCGTCGCGACCTCCGGCATGCTGGGCGAGGGCGTCGACCGCCTGATGCAGGCGATCCAGGATGCCTATGCGGTGTGGAATAGGCGTGTGCCGACCGCGGCGCTGAACCGCTGGTTCGAGCAGGCGACTTCGCAGAACCCGCCGCCGGCGGTCTCGGGCCGCCGCCTCAAGCTGAACTACGTCACCCAGACCAAGGCGCGGCCGCCGAGCTTCGTGGTGTTCTGTTCGCGCGCCGATGCGGTGCCGGAATCGTACTTGCGCTATCTCGTGAACAGCCTGCGCGGCGCGTTCGAGCTGCCCGGCACGCCGGTGCGGATCACGCTGCGCGAGAAGGCCAATCCGTTCGCGCACAAGCGTAAACGCAAGTCATGACCGAGGAAGCCACAGCGCAGCAGCCGCCGGTGCCCGGCATGACCGGGCCGCGCCGCGCCGCCGTCGGCTTCATCTTCGTCACCATCCTGCTCGATATGCTGAGCATCGGCATGATCCTGCCGATCCTGCCGAAGCTGATCGAGAGCTTCTCCAACGACAACACCGCGGACGCGGCGCGGATCTACGGACTCTTCGGTACTGCCTGGGCACTGATGCAGTTCGTCGCGTCGCCGGTGCTCGGCGGGTTGTCCGATCGCTTCGGCCGCCGGCCGGTGATCCTGCTGTCCAATCTCGGCCTCGGGCTCGACTACATCCTGATGGCGCTGGCGCCGTCGCTCGGCTGGCTGTTTCTCGGCCGGGTGATTTCCGGTATCACCTCGGCGAGTATTTCGACGGCTTTCGCCTACATCGCCGACGTCACGCCGGCGGAAAAGCGCGCGGCGGTGTTCGGCAAGGTCGGCGCCGCGTTCGGGCTCGGCTTCATCATCGGTCCGGCGATCGGCGGGCTGCTCGGGGGCGTCGATCCGCGACTACCATTCTGGGTCGCGGCTGGGCTGAGCCTGTGCAACGCGCTGTATGGTCTGTTGGTCCTGCCGGAGTCGCTGCCGCCGGAGCGGCGCTCGCCGTTCCGCTGGAAGTCCGCCAACCCGGTCGGAGCGGTGCGGCTGCTCGCCTCCAACAGCCGGCTCGCCGCGATGGCAGTGGTGGAGTTCTGTGCCGAGGTCGCCCATGTCGCGCTTCCGGCGACCTTCGTGTTGTATACGAGCTATCGATATGGCTGGAGCGAGACCAAGATCGGTCTGGCGCTCGCTTTCGTCGGCGTCTGCACTGCAATCGTGCAGGGCGGCCTGGTTGGTCCCGCGCTGAAGCGGCTCGGCGAACGCAACGCGCAGATTATCGGCTATGGCGGCGGGGCGCTCGGCTTTCTGATCTACGCGCTGGCGCCGAGCGGGACGCTGTTCTGGATCGGCATTCCGGTGATGACGCTATGGGGCATTGCCGGGCCGGCAACCTCGGGGATGATGACCCGGCTGGTGGCGGCCGACCAGCAGGGCCAGCTGCAGGGCGCGATGACCAGCGTCAAGAGCATCGCGGAATTGATCGGGCCTTTCCTGTTCACGCTGATCTTTGCGTATTTCATCGGGGCAAATGCACCGTTCGCATTGCCAGGCGCGCCGTTCCTGCTCGCCGGCGTGCTACTGATCGTCTCGGTGCTGGTCGCGGCGACGGCCGGTGATGCGCGGCAGCGGGTTTCCGCCGGTTAGTTAGCTGAGGCCGGTTTGCTGCGCGGCCGGCTCTCTCAGAACGGCACGGATGCCCGGCCGCGGAGCGTCCAGATCTGGACTGTGCCGCCCAGGCCGCCGAGTTCGCCGCCGACCGCGACCGCCGCGCCGTTGCCGAACCGCGCTGCGATGCCTCCGGTCAACCGTGCCGACCAGCCGTCCATCAGCGGCACCGAAGCCAGCGGCGCTCCGCTCGCGAGCGTGATTGTCTCCGCGTTGTCGCCGAGGAAGTAGTAGTCGGCAAACACGCCGGTGTAGGGCGCGAGCGTCAGCGTCGCGCTGTAGATCCAGGGGTAACTGACCTTGAGGCCGGCCGATGCCCGCCCGGTGAAGAACTCGCGCTGTGCCTGCGGAGTGCCAAGTGAATCGATGTAGGCATTTTGGCGCTCCCACAGCGCATAGACCTTCGCCGAGGGCTCGATCGCAAAACCCAACGCCTCCGTGGTGCCGGTAATGCCGCCAGACACCAGCCACCGCCGGCCATCGAAGCTGCCGAAGGCGCTGCCGGCCGAGCCGTCGTAACCGATCCCCGAATAGGCGCCGGCGATGTCGAAGCGCAGCCCGGCGGCGGACCGCCACGCCGCGTAGGAGCCGATCGTCCAGCCATCGCCTTTGAGCCTGCCGTCGAGCGTACCGGACTTGTAGTCGAAGGTCTCGTAACCACCGACGAGGCCGATCAGGAAGTCCGGAGACGGCTTCCGGGTCAGTCCGATCAATGCATTGACATGGTTTCCGCTGAGCACCGAGCTGGTGCTGCTGGCGTTCCATTCCCCGATGCCGGTCGCTTTCACCTCAGCCCACATCAGCCAATCCTTCGGCTCGACCTGTGCCTTCGCGGGTGCCTTTGTGATGTCGGCCTTGCGATCAATCGCCGCGAAGGTGTCGTCAAAGCGGGATCGGCTTCGTCCCGGCCCGGTCGGATCGCCGATGCCGAATCCGATGCCACGGCCGGGCCCGTTGTCGCGGACGTATGACCGAGGCCAGCTGCTCTCGACGGCGCTGTCGGCCGCCCCGGTTCGGCTCTGCGACAGATCGTCGGTGAAGTTGAAGCGGAGGCCCGTGCCGGATGGTGCGACCAACTCGCCGCCGTCGTTGAACCCCTCGGAAATCGCAGAGTCGATCGCCCCAGAGATCACGGCGCCGGAGGTCTGCGCGATTGTCTTGCTCGCGATGATCTGCATGGCGCGCAGCTTGAGACTGTCCTGGGGTGTGTTGACGGCTTGCAGCAGCGGCGACGAGCTACTGGCAGAGTAGCTGGCGTTGCCAATGAACGCGGCCAGAATGGTATGTGAGCCGACCGTCAGGCTGCTGGTGGTGAGCGTCGCGGTGCCGCCGGACAAAGCGACCGAGCCGATCGTGACGCCGCTGTCGGTGAAGGTCACGGTGCCGGTCGGGACGGAGCCGCTCGCCGTCACCGTCGCGGTGAAGCTCACCGGCTGTCCCGCTTCGCTGGGGTTGCGCGACGAGGTGAGGGTAGTGGTTGTCGTGGTGACGATATAGCTGAATAAGCCGGCCCCGGTGCTGCTGCCGCCCGGTGTCGTCACGGTGACGTCGACCACGCCCGCGGCATGAGCAGGCGTCGTTGCGGTGATGGTGGTGGCGCTGGTCACGCTCACGGCGGTGGCCGCGGTGCCGCCGAAGCTGACGGCGGTTGCGCCAGCGAGGTTGCTGCCGGTGATCGTCACCGAGGTGCCGCCCGCGCCGGGGCCGCTCGCCGGATTGATCGACGTGACGCTGGGACCGGCGACGTAGCTGTAGAGCCCGGTGCCCGTTGCGGTGCCGCCGGGCGTCGTCACCACGATGTCGACGCTGCCCGCAGCGTGAGCGGGCGTGGTCGCCGTGATCGTGGTGGCATTCACGATCGTGACGCTCGTGGCCGCAACCCCGCCGATCGTTACGGCCGTCGCCCCGGTGAGGTTCGTCCCGGTGATGGTGACCGACGTGCCGCCGCCGATCGGGCCCGCGGCGGGAGCGATCGCCGTCACCGTGGCGGCCGCGATATAGGTGAAACCGCCAGTCGACGTGACCGGGCCGCCGGCGGTGGTGACGACGACATCCCGAGCGCCCGAGGTACCGGCAGGTGTCGTGATCGCGATCGAGGTCGCCGTGTTCGTCCCAAGGGTCGCGGCCGCTCCGCCGACCGTCACCGAGGTGACGCCGGACAGGTTGGTGCCGGTGATGGTCACCGATGTGCCGCCGGCAGCCGGGCCTGAGCTCGGCGAGATCGAGCTGATGGTCGGGGGCGCCACATAGGTGAAGCCGCCGGTAGATGTCACCGATCCCCCGGCGGTCGTCACGACGACGTCGCGTGCGCCGGCCGTTCCGCTCGGTGTCGTCACCACGATCGATGTGGATGTGTTCGTGCCGAGCGAGGCCGCAGTGCCGCCAATGCTGACCGAAATGACGTTGGCGAGATTGCTGCCGGAGATGGTGATGGAGGTGCCGCCGCTGGTCGAGCCGGAGTTGGGAGAGACCGTGCTGATCGTTGGCGGGCCCGCGTAGGTGAAGCCGCCGGTGGCCGTGGCCGAGCCGCCACCGGTCGTGACAACGACGTCGCGCGCCCCGGCTGTGCCGGCCGGCGTGGTCACGACGACCGAGGTGGACGTATTGGTGCCGACTGTGGCGGGTGAGCCGCCGATCGTCACCCCGGTGACCCCGGCCAGATTGGTGCCGGTGATCGTCACCGACGTGCCGCCCGCCGTCGGGCCGGCGTTCGGCGAGATTGAGCTGATCGACGGTGACAGGATGTAGGTGAACCCGCCGGTCGCTGTGACCGAACCGCCCGGGGTGGTCAGGACAACATCACGTGCTCCGGCCGTCCCGGACGGCGTCGTCACAACGATCGACGTCGATGTATTGGTGCCGAGGGTCGCGGATGCGCCGCCGATGGTGACGGCGGTCACTCCGGACAGGTTGGTGCCGCTGATCGTCACCGAGCTGCCGCCTCCGGTGGAACCGGAATTCGGGGAGATCGTGCTGATCGTCGGCGCCGCCGCGTAGGTGAAGCCGCCGGTCGATGTCGCCGCGCCACCGGGCGTGGTGACGACGACGTCTCGTGCCCCGGCCGTTCCGGACGGCGTGGTGATGACGATCGACGTCGCCGTATTGGTGCCCAGGATCGCCGCAGCGCCGCCGACCGTCACGCTCGTGACCCCGGACAGATTGCTGCCCGAGATGGTGACGCTGGTGCCGCCAGCGGTCGGGCCCGCACTGGGTGAAATCGAACCGATGGTCGGGCCGGCGATGTAGGTGAAGCCGCCGGTCGAGGTGGTTGAGCCGCCGGCCGTTGTCACCACCACGTCGCGCGCGCCAGCCGTCCCGGACGGCGTGGTAATGATGATCGAAGTCGATGTGTTGGTGCCGAGCGTCGCCGACGCCCCGCCCACCGTCACGCTGGTGACGCCGGACAGGTTGGTGCCGCTGATGGTTACCGACGTGCCGCCGGTGGCCGGGCCCGAACCCGGCGAAATCGAACCGATGCTCGGTGGCGCCACATAGGTGAAGCCGCCGGTCGCGGTCGCCGATCCGCCTGCGGTGGTAACAACGACGTCGCGTGCGCCCGCTGTCCCGGATGGCGTCGTGATGACGATCGACGTCGATGTGTTGGTTCCGAGCGTTGCCGATGCACCGCCGACTGTGACGCTGGTGACGCCTGACAGATTGGTACCACTGATCGTCACCGACGTAGCGCCGCCGGTCGAACCGGAACTCGGCGAAATGCCTGTGATGGTCGGGGCGGCGATGTAGGTGAACTGGTCGCTCGAGCCGGTCGCCGATGTCCCGATTGGCGTGGTCACGGTGACGTGCACGGTCCCGGCGCTGCCGCTCGGCGAGGGCACGACGATCTGGGTCGACGAACTGCTGGTGAAGCTGCCGCTCGCCACCGAATTCGAGCCGAAGCTGACCGAGGTTGCGCCGCTGAAATTCGTACCTGTGATGGTGACCGAGGTGCCGCCTGTGGCTGGACCGGACGTCGGCGAGACACCGGTAACGGCAGGGGGGGACACATAGGTGAAACCGCCGGTCGACGTGGCGGAGCCACCCGCAGTCGTCACGACGACGTCGCGTGCGCCCGCGGTGCCGGCCGGGGTCGTGATACTAATCGAGGTCGACGTATTGGTGCCGAGCGTCGCCGAGGCGCCGCCGACGGTCACCGAGGTAACGCCGGACAAGTTCGTCCCGCCGATCGTCACCGCGGTGCCGCCCGCGGTCGAGCCTGAACTCGGCGAGATCGAGCTGATCGTCGGAGGCGCCACATAGGTAAATTGGTCGCTCGAACTCGTCGCCGAGGTCCCGACTCCGTTTGTCACCGTGATATGCACCGTGCCGGCGCTGCCGCTCGGCGACGGCACGACGATCTGGGTTGACGAACTGCTGGTGAAGCTGCTGCTCGGTACCGAGTTCGAGCCGAAGCTCACTGACGTCGCCCCGGTGAAGTTCGTGCCGTTGATCGTCACCGAGGTGCCGCCGGCGGTCGGGCCGGATGACGGCGATACCGACGTGACCGTCGGACTGCCGGCCGCGGTGCAGGTGGCCGAGAACGCCACGCTGCCGCGAAACCCGCTGCCAGTCTGGTCGATCGCCTCCGAAGATAGGCCCGGCGTCGTGGCTCCATCTGGATTGTTGTTGATCTTCACTATGTCGCCGGCGGACAGCGTGTAGCTGCCGGACGTGCTGATATGGAAGCCAGCGCCGCCATTGTTACTGAAGGTTGCAGGAATACCGAACGAATAGTCCGCGGTAAATCCGGCATCGATGGTTCCCGCCGTCGTCGAGATGGTCACCGAATAATGGAGCGTGTCGCCAGCAGCGAATGCCTTCAAATAGGCCTCGTTGAAGCCTTTGCCGTCGTCGGGAGCGCCTGGCGACGTGAACGTCACGTTGTAGTTCAAAGCGCCGCCGTTCACGGCCGTACAACTTGCCGATGCCCAGCTTGCGGTCGGAGTCAGCGCGATTGCTGCGGCCACCAGTGCCGCGGACGCGAGGATTAGAAGCCTGTTCTTAAGTCCGGCCGGTGGCGCGCAGGTGCTGCCAACAAGCCGCAATAATCGCGCGCGGCTCTCCGCTGAGGGCGGCTTTGGTGGGCGAGAAACGGCCCATAGGCGCTCTGCCGCGGCGCCATCCGGCGCGGCGCGGGATTTCTGCGAGAACCCGCCGGAATCATTCAGGCTCATGAGTCTCGTCGAAATCAGAGAGAAGGACGAAATAACTGATAGTTCACGCGGCTTTTAGGAAATATGCGCGAGGTGAACGATCGAGCGTTGCATCTGTCTGGTTGTGGTATCAAGACGTCTCGCGATTTAGCATTGCTAATTCGGCTTATCGTTGTAGATAAGTCACAAGTTCGCATTGCTGCGTGGTAGCCGTGTAGAGGTGGTGCGAAATCCACGTAGTGTTACTTAGAGTTTATCTTTCCTGCGCGCTTGAATGCACGGTTTGATGAATTTGCGTCGAGTGAATGTTTTGGCGATTTGGTTGCTGGTGCAGAAATCTGATCGTGTGAGTGACGCGCGGGATTTGTTCGTCGACGGTGGATTGTTGTCGAAGTGATGATGAGTATCGTGCAAAGCGAATTCAGTTGGTCGGCTGTGCATAGGTGAAATTAGGTCGTTGGGCTAAGTTATCGAGTGATCGAATTTTCGGTCGTCGGTAGGTTGATCGTCATTCATTGCGGCGGTTCGCTTCATGGCTTCCAACAAGAAAGGGGGGATCCTGAGAATGAGCTCGGTCCGGATTCGCGCGGACCGGTCTTGACATTGGAGGGGCATGACGCCGCTGGCCTCGCGCCCCATCGTTCTCCACGAAAGGAATTGGTCAAATGGCAGACTCTTTTATTGGTCAGATCATGCAGGTCAGTTTCAACTACGCACCGGTGGATTGGGCAGTCGCGGCCGGGCAGACATTCAACGTCACACAGAACCAGGCGCTGTTCTCTTTGATCGGCGGGACCTTCGGTGGCGACGGACGGACGACGTTTCAGCTCCCCAATCTTCAGTCGCGGGTGATCATCGGTGCCGGGCAGGGGCCGGGTCTCAGTAACTATGCGTGGGGTGCGCATGCCGGCGTCGAGCGCGTCACGCTGACCCAGGCAAACCTGCCTGCGCATTCACACGTGGCGACGTTCACGCCGACGGGCGGCGGCGGTGGTTCGGCGGCGGTCCAGGCGCTGACGGGTGTCACCGTTGGTTCGCTGTCGGGCTCCCCGGCTGCCGGATCGCTACTGGCCAATACCGGCCCGACCGGAGGAGGTCAGCCCAAGATCTACGCACCCGCCGGGACGGCAGGCACGCCCGTCAATCTCGGCGGTGTGAGCGGCGGCGGCGGGATCACTGGCGGGACGGTTCAGATCGGCAACACCGGAAGTAACGTTCCGATCGAGACCTTGCCGCCTTACCTGGCGCTCAGGACCAATATCTGTCTGTCGGGCCTGTATCCGGTTCGCGACTGAGTTAGTCCTCGCCTCGGGGGGGGGGGGGGGGTGGCTAGCCGCCCCCCGCCCCCCGACCGCCCCCGGGGGGGGTTCCCTGTAAATTAAATCGCCATTAAAAACCAACCGCCCGGAT